>JAGYMJ010000541.1 GCA_018400625.1 Planctomycetota bacterium | reverse complement strand
TCTCGGTCTGCCACTGCTCGGTAAGAGAAGCCGGTGCCAGTATGACCACGGGCCGGGGCCTGACGTTTGTATTTGTGTTGTCTGCATCCAGAAGGGCCAGGGTCAGGGCGGCGGTTCCCAGCGACAGGGTTTTGCCCAGGCCCACTTCATCGGCTAACAGCAGCCGGACCACCCCGAACCAGCGCCGATGTTTAACGGATTCGGTCACAAATGCCCGCTGCCATGGCTGCAGGGACAATCCTTCCCGGTACATGGGGGACTCGACCAGGGCGGCTGGTGCGACGCTTTCCTCGTTTTCCTGCTCCCCCAGCCCGATTTCAACCCGCCGGGCCCGGCGGCCGATTTCCTGGACAATCACCCGGGGCAGAGGAACGGCTTTTTCCCAGAGGGCATCGAACTCGTCCTCGATCCAGTCAATCCCTTTCGGGCTTTGATCTTCCCACAGGATCTCATAATTTTTCCGCCACCCGGAGCGTGTCTCGTTCATGGAGCCGATAAACCCGACCCGGGAGCCATCCTTTTTCCAGATGACCCCGGCCTTGCCGTGAACAAAACCGCAGAACTCGTCCGGCGCCACCCGTATGGCGTCCGGGTGCCGAGTGAGAAAATCATACAGCCATTGGTAGCGGGGCTTGTTCAGCAGCGTGTCAACCTCCACGGACTGGCTGTTCAGCCGGCCGAGAAGCTTTGCCTCCCGCACACGGGCAATTTTGATGTCTGCGGCCTGCACGTCGGAGTTGCAAACGATCCGCACGTCATCGACGCCTTCCAGATCCTCTGCCGCAATTTCAAACAAAGAGGATGTGAAATACCCGGCGATGCGGTGATACCGGGCCGCATCCCTGAGATGCCGGGCGAGCATTGTCCGGTCCAGCCGGTGGGTTCTGGACGAATACCGGTGAATGGCCGCCGAGTCCATGCTTAAATACCCTCGTTGCGGATGCGGTTGGCAATGATTTCAGCTTTCCGGGCTTCCTCCGGCCGCCTGTTGATCAGCATGTCATGGACGTACCGGGCCATTGCCAGCAGGTGGGGGCGCTTTTTAAAATATGCTTCATCGAGATTGGCGCGTATCTGCCCGAAAACGACCTTGGGTTCTTTGTCATTAACCAATTCCTGGATGGCCATGAGCAGCTCTCCCAGCAGGGTGCCGCCGATGTCCCCTCCGGCAATTTCCCGGGGCTTGAAATCCATTGCACACTTGAGCCTGGCGGCATTGGGCTTTACCGAGGCCATCAGGGGCATGTAGTCCACGTGAAAGGCTTTGGAAAAATTCTGGTAATTGTCCAGCTTGGCCCCGCCGCTTTGCTCGATGGCCAGCATCCGCAGGTAAAAGCGCTCAAGCCCGGATATTTCGGTCCACGTATCCGGGTTGAAGTCTTTTAAACGTTCGGGGATCAGCAGGTTGTTGGCAATCTCGGAGGCGTATTCCACGATGTCGTCGATCACGGTCCGCTGCCCCTTTTGCCGGGGCTGCAGCGCCAGGTTGGTCACATCCCGGCCGTCGACTTCAGTGTAGTTGGTCAGCACCTTAAGGGCTGCTGCATAACCGGCCATTTGCAGATCTGAGTCATTGAACACGGATTTGCCATGTGTTCTGGCTTCCTCGTTTAACCGCATCATGGCGTCGATCTGGGCTTGAACCTCCTTGCGGATTTTGGGAAGCAGACGCTGCTTGAAGCCGGCTTCCTCCTGAAGCCGTTTGCGCAGAACCAGAGTGACCGTGCCCTGGACATGGCCGCCGCTGCGCAGGGCCGTGCTGGTTTCCGTGGCAATGTACCAGGCCCCAACCACCCGGAGCCCCGAAGCCCAGAAGATGGATACCATGTCCGACCAGACCCCGGTGTCCTGGTGGGTGAACATGACGCACTGCAGTCCGTTGTCCGGCATGTGATCAGCTATGGCCTTATACGCATCCACCATGGAGCGCCGGAAATCGTCCCCGATTCCCTGGATGGCAAGAGCCCTGCGGGAGTCCCATGTCCATTCGTCAAAAGGAGGGGGTGGGTTTTTGCGGAGCCAGGCGATGAAATATTCGGTGATTTCGTGGTAATTGATGGCGTCTGCGTAGGGGGGGTCTGTAACCCAAATATCATAGGTTTCTTTGCATTGGTTCCCTGGCAGACACCGGATTGTTTGTTGAATATTTTTAATATTGTTTGATTTAAAGTAAAATCGAATGTTTATGTCAGCAAATGAGTGATGTCCCCAATTAAATAAGGTGTTAAATGCCTGGTTATAAAAAACGTGTCCAAGAAAATCGGTTCCCCCTGCAGAATTTAGGCTTCGCATAATCCACTGAACCAGCTTTGAACAAAAATCTAAAATTTTAGGGAAAAAAACTATATTTTCTGGGCTAATTTCCCGTCTCACGAACCCCAGATAATGAAGCTCCCGTGGTATAAACAACTGATGCCAATACCGCCAACCTCGCTCTCTGATAGGCTGATCCGTGTTGTAGCCTGGCTCAATGGCCATATCCGGAACCAGCCCTTCCTTCTGCCAGTCTGCCAGATTCTTTTCAACAATTTGCTCAACTTGCCTCTCACGTTCAAGGTCCTCCTTTGTTACAGACACAAAGTATGTTTCCTGCCGGGATTTCCCTATCGATTCTTTTGTAATCCATTGAATGCAGTATAGCCTTTCCTGAAAAATATCATCCGGGCGAGGCTTGAAATCGTGTTTTTCCCATTGCCGGAGTCGGTTGTGGGAATTGCCGTTTTCATCCGTGTAATCCCCCCGCAGCGTACGAATCGGGGTGCGATATACCTTCCCATCCAGTTTATATACAAGCTGGCCGTTTTGCACCGTTCCCTGTTCGGCCGCTTTCATTTCCTCATTACCTGCACCGGTTATCACTTCAATTTCAAACCGCTTTTCATCAGGCTTCGGGATCAGCCGGGCGTATACATTCCGTCTCTTTGAAATCACCCAGCTTGGGGCCATGGGAACCATCCAGCCGGTTTCGGGACAGCGGGTCTCAAGGCAGTAAAGGTATGCCTTGGCCCGGTCTCCCCGGCTTTTGTGCTCGATGCCCAGCTCGGTAATTTCGGCATCCACAGCCTCAGCGACCTGCTGCTGGGTCTTTACGATTTCAGCACGCTTTTCAGGGGAAGCGCCGATAATATTCAGCGCGCCCCAGGTCAGCATACATGCCACCGGATTTAAGTCCGAGGCATACACATCACACCCAAGCCGGGCGGCTTCAAAGGGGATGCTGCCGCCACCGCAAAATGTATCGCCAACCCGGGGCCGATGCCCGTAGCGCAGAATGCCCAACTGCTCCACCAGGTCTTCATGCCGGCTGGCTGCAATGCCAAGATGGGTCAAATGCCAGTTTACCTCCTGCCATATGGGGCCATACAAAATATTGGGGTCGCATTCTTCCGGTCTTTTGGACAGGCGGACCTTTTCTTCATACGGCAGGTCCTGCATGGCTTGTACCAGCAGTCTCCACTTGTCTTCATCCGGGATATTTCTTTTCCACCGGATAGACATGCCCGGATATTGTTCCGGGTCGATGGGAAAGGAGAGCGACTCAATTTCTTCAGATGACAACGCTTCACCGGATTGACCCTTCTTTATGGTGTAGTCAAAAAAATCCCACGGAGATTCCAGTTTGACCCTGGCTGCTACATCACCGGCTGAAAGCCTGGGCTCCCGCCGGCCAAAGGAGGCATCGTCTATGGCCATGAGTTTTTCAAATATGTCCAGGTCTGCTTGCTGGTCATCTGTTACCGGCAGCAGGCCGGCCAGAACAATAGCGCGAACCATGATCAGCGGCTTACGGCCCTTCCAGTATGAGCCCAGGGCAGTCAGGGTTTGACCGGCACCGGCCTTGCGTTCCTTCTGCGCTTCGGCAGAAATCTTCTGTGCCGGGAAAACCCGTTCGATGAGGGCGGGGGCGTCTTTTAGGGCCAGGGGCTGAAGGGGTGTATCCGGTTTTTCAGCGGTTGCATTCATACGCTGTATCTGATTTCCTTTCGGTTTATTCCGGTGCCTTGTCGAACATGGGTAACTGGCCGCCGTCATGGGTCTTGTTCTTTTTCGTATTGCCATTGCCCGTGCGCCTGGGCTTGCGAATGGTTTTTTCCGGGGTATCACCCAGGGCATATCCAAGTGCGACGCGCCAGCCGCGTCCCTTATCCTCCGGCGCACCCGCTGCTGCTGCGGTCATGCCAAACAGCCACCACCGTTCTTCGGGGCGTAGGGCCAGCCAGTTGCGCAGGGCCGCACCCACCTTTTCAAGGGGCAGGTCTTCAACCGCCCAGGCCAGCACGCACAGCTCCTTTCCCAGGAGTCGGTCAACCGGGTTTTCCCCGGCTTTCCACTGGCTGACCGCAAGGTTGTGGGCTTTTAAGCGCTGGTTGAACAATCGCTTGACCGGGTTGGCAATCTCGGTCCAGGCAGGACGGTGCAGAAAAACCCGGTCCAGCACCTGGTTGTCCTCTCCTTCGGCATGCATACCCAGGTCTTCGGTGATGCGCACCGGTTGACGGGTTCCCCGGGGGATACTGACGATAAAGTGATGCGGAGCAGTGGTTACCGGTACGCCAAAGCCCACGGTGGGGTGGGCATTGGTCCTGGTTGCGCCCGTTTTATTTGATTTCCGGGCCATTTTTTATTGTTCCACCTTGTCTATGGGAAGATCAATACCCGCAAGGTTGGCAAATGATTTCAGGTCGTAGCCGGTCTCAAAGCTTGCCCCGTCCCGGATGGAAACCTGGACCAGGGCGTCGGGTTCCCCGATGGTTTTCCGAAGGGAATCCACCACCCGGCCGATCATATCCGGGTCCACCGACCGATCGTTGAAACGCACGGTCACCGCCTGCTCCCCCTCTCCGATGTTCAGGGACACACCATGAAAATATACGCCGTTTCTGCCCTTGAAAGCGGAAATAAGGCCAAATACCTTGTCCGTAGTATCCAGGCGAACCTTCTGGTTGACCAGCCGGGCAGGCTTCGTGTCATCGATCTCCGCGCGCTGTTGACCTTTTTCAGGGATAGTAAACGAGCTTTGTCCCGTGGCTTCTCCGGCTTTGGCATAAACCTGGAGCAGGATTTTTTCATCGCCAACCGTCACCGCCCCTTCATATATCCGCCCTTCCCTGGGATTGGTTCCGTCTGTGGTGTAGCGAATTTCTGCGGAGGGAGTGGCCTGGAGCTTTACTTCCCGGTGATCGGCGTAATCATGAACCTGGTGACGGAGCTTGATTCGCGCCACCCAGCGGGTAGGTTCGCCGGTTTGATGCTCGCCGGTAGTATCAACGGTTAAAAAATAAAGCGTCGGGTGTTTTGTCCGGAATGCTTCCAGGTCCTCTGCAACCGCATCCGACTCGGAAACAGTCGGGGTTGTGGCATAATGGACTTTTGGTGCGGGGCCTGCGTGTTTTGGATTCAGGGAAAGAATGATCTCTTCGGCTTTTTCGTTCATGGCCTGCTCGACCACGTTGATCTCTGTCTTGTTTTTAGGGAAAGGCCCTTTTTCGATGTATCCGTCCGCGCCTTCCCGCCAGCGCCCATGGGCAACGGCCATGTCTTTGAGTTTTTCCAACCCCCTGCTTCCGGGCATCCAGGGCCAGGCCGGGTTGCTCTTGGCGCGCATCAGGATGTCCCGCCATGGGGTGCGCCGATCGCTTTGGGGCCACAGATCATGTTCCGCCATTGAGAAATATGGGGTAGGGTCATCCAGTGCATCCATGGCCAGTTTGTGATCACAGCGCATGCTGGCCAGCATCGCCTCGATCTGCTTTTCACCGGTATCCTCCGTTTCCGAGCCGAATTTCAGACCGTTTTCTATGGTCGCCGCCTGCAGCCCGTCCTCGTTGGGGTAAAAAAGCCGATTGTATGTACCCTGCAGGGCCTGGATGAAGGATTCTTCACACTGCTCTGTCATTTCCCTGGCCTGCTCATAGAGCGTATCACCGGGTCGGAGGGATTTAAAAATGCGATTCACGGCATAGAGTTCCCTCAGGGTTTCTTCTACCCGGCCGGCCATGTGGGTATCATTGCCGGAAAGCACCAGCAGATGGTTTTTTTCCGGGACTGAGCGGTAAAATCGGTCGATCTCCTCGGGCGGAGTGCTGTTGTCAGGGAGCACAACGACCAGAACCCGATGGGAGCCGAGGTTGATTTCGCCTATCTCCGGCATGACCAGCACTTCCTGGTAAGCCTGGCGGGAGCGGGGGTCGAGCTCTCCTTCCAGCCGGTTTCGAAGCGCCTTTTCCACCTTCCCCCTGGCCAGGGAGATCGCCTCTTTTTGGACGCGCTTGATCAGGTTTTCCGTATCCTTGAAATAAAACAGCTCCCCCTCGGAATGCAGATACCAGGCGGTCTTGCGGAGCCTCTCAAACGCCCGGGCAAACTCCTCCGGTTTCCGGTTGGGCGCAGCCAGGTATTCGATGACCTCCTCACCGCGCAATCCCATGTGCCCCTTAACAGCCAGGGAAAGCGATGCAGAAAGAATCATGGCCGCGACCTGGGAGCCTGCATCGCTGTTTATCTCCGCATCGATGATCTCTGCGTGGGCATTGCCGTTATCTGCGATGTCCGTGGTAATTGCAGGCCGCAGGGCCCGGTTGATGTTGCCCACCTCGTTTGCCACCAGGGTGTCGTTTAAGTTCAGATGCTGGGTGCCGATCAGGTACACATCGTTGTTTTCCCGCAGCCAGACAGACCGGATGACCCGTGCTGCAAACTGGAGCAGTCCGCGTGTTTCCCGGAAATCCGGGTTATCCTTGAACAGGGCGACCAGATGTTTGAAAGACGGATGGAACGGGTATGTATCGCGCACCTCTTCGGCCACCTGTTCCAAGCTCCGGGCGGTCAGATAGCCACTGTCCTCTGCCATCCTGACCCTTTCTGCGTAGGCTTCAGCCACCTCGTCGATGTCGTCTTCCGAGGGCAGCGCCGAAAAGAGGCGCTTTCGCAAAATGGCGTATATTTCGTTTCCCTCCAGGGAAACCGGTGTAATAATGCGTGCCTGGCGGCGGGATTCACGCTGAATGTCTGAAACGATCTTGCGGACTTCCCTGACCTGGGTCCGATAACTGTCTGTCAGGTTGGACAGGACCACACAGCATCGGGGCAGTTCCAGGGCGGCGATGAACAGGTTGGAAAGCGCCCGGGTCAGCACATCAACCATGGTCCCTTTGCCGACGGAAATGGTCCTGGCCTCCAGGAAATATGGGGGAAGCTCATCAAACAACAGCAGGGTAGGCTCATTGCCGATCATGTTTTTCCAGTCATCCTTGCCGGGTGCCCTGGGGCCGTTTTGCCAGAAAGGACGCATCATTTTCTCACTGCCGATCTGCTCAGCAATATCACCCCACAGGTAATGATCCGGGCTGCTACGACCGTCAAATACTGCGACCCGGGCCGATTGGTCATCGACCTGGTTCAGCAAATCCTGCGGAAGCACCTCAGATCTCCGGGACGGATGCCGTGCCAGCAGCCCGAGGGCTGCCATCAGATGGGTTTTCCCTCCGCCCATGGCCTGCGCTAATTCAAACAATGCTTGATCCGTCTGCCCCGACAAACGGAGCAGTCCTTGCGCCAGAAGATCCTCCATGCCGGCAGTCATGTAGCTTTTTTCGAAAAAGTCGCGTCCTTCGTCCGCTGCGCCGATGACCCGGGCCAGGTTTTCGACCCCGCCGGCTACCTGATATTCAAGCGTTGATTCGTGGAGTTTACAGGCGTCCTTGACGGTTTTCAGCATAGAGTTTCCTCCTCTGGGAAAGTATACTAAAGGATTCTGCTGAGAATTATTTTTGCCAAGTATTTTAAAAATCTTATACCTAAAACGATGTTCGGTGTTAAGTCAATACCGAACATCCAGCCAGTTATGCGATATTATTGCCCTGATACCCTCATCATCATACCCTCATCATCAGTTAGGGAGATAGTATCCTACGCATTGTGTAATGTTTGTGTAACAGATTCTTTTTGATGCTGGGCATTATAACAGATTGTTTACTTCTATCTTTTGAGGTTTAAGGCGGTACCCCAACGCTTTCATAATGGAATTTATATTATCAAACCGGGGATTTCCCTGTTCAGACAGGGCTTTTTGTATCCCGTTTCGGGTAATGCCCGTTTCTTGCGCAATTGCTGAAATGCCTTTTACACGGGCAATCATTCGCAGGGATGACAGCAAAGCCGGGGTACAACTATCTTTTGCATATTCTTCAAAGCAGGTCTCGAGATAGCCGTCAATCTCATCGGGATGATTATGGTAATATTCTTCGGACACCTCGTTAAGTGTTCTGTATTTGCGTTTAGCCATTGATCTGATAGTCCTTCCAATATTTCTTTGCGGCTTTTATGTCCTGTTTCTGGGTTCTCTTATCACCGCCACATAATAAAATAACGATGTTTTTTTCGTCTTCGCCAAAATAAACCCGGTATCCGGGACCAAAAAACATTCGCAGCTCCAAAACCCCTTCGCCGACAGGTGCGCAGTCTCCATAAAGACCCTGCTCCAGACGCCTTAATCGGGTTTCGATGCGGCTCTTTGCCTTCTTGTCTTTTAAAGCGTTAAACCAATTCGTATAAGGTTCATTGCCGTTTTCATCTTGATAAACAATGATTGTTTTCTGGGTTACAGTTTTTCCCATTTATTTCCGTTTCTGACCGTTAACGCTTCATTGTATGCATAGTATAATATGCACGGAGGTTAAACACAATCAATTTCATAACATCGAGCTTCTTGAAAAATAAATAGAGATAAACCAATCGGATTTGCTTGGTATTTTGCTGCGCTTCGGCACTATTGCTCGACTCTATTCTTAAAGGTTATACCAATTCTGTTAACTTATGTATTTCTTTAGCTAATATTGAAAATACCCCACGAAAACTATCTCTACTTTCTTTCATGTTCTTCAAAATAACACCGCCTTGCTCAATCTGTTCATCCGTAAGTGCAAAGATTGGAACATTGTGTTTTTGAGATTGAGCGATGAGAGAATTAAAGTCAGCGACATTCGATAGGTTATCTGGCTCATCGCCTGATACACACTTCCGAAATTCGTCGAGGCTCACAGCCATATTAATTGGTGATAAAGTCGGGATTAGTTGATCATTAACCGTCTCTCTTATAACATCGATCCATCTTTGAAAAGATTTTGCGGGCACACCGCTTCGGGGACGATAACGTTGTGAAATAAAACCGAGAAATTTTGGGGGCTCAGATGGCAGCGGGTAATCGATTTTTGCTTCCCTAAACGGTTGAACTTCTGCATTCCATCTGGGAACGACATTCGCCAATGATCTTATTGCCTGAGCACAAAAAAAATCAGGTGAGGTCGGGACAATAAAATAGTTGCTTGACATTAAAAGGCATTCATTAAGCGCTCCGACACTTGGGCTCATATCTATAATGACGTAATCGAACGCATGTTCCTCTGCAGTTAATCTAAGAAGTGCCCCAACGCTTCCAGGAATATTTCGTATAGCGGGAATTGCTGCACTTGTCGTGAGAGCTACGCTTACTTGAGTTTCAATTTCAGAAAGAGCGAGATTGCCACAGTAAATATATAGCTTTTTGTTTTCAGTTTGCGCTGGCTGACCTGCTTTTAATCCAATAAGACGTCCTGACATAACGGGTTCAAGCCCAGTAGATATATCACAACCAGGGTTCTCGGAATAGAAATCTTCAATATCCTCGACGTCATTGTAATCAAGCACTAAAGCAGTTAAATTACACTGAGGGTCAGCATCTACAATCAGCGTCTTGTAGCCTTGTTCTGCAAGCATCCATCCAAGATTGAAAGCGGTAGTTGTTTTGCTTACCCCGCCTTTGTGGTTAAACAAAGATATAAGCTTCATGATAATTCTCCTCTCGCTTTTTTGTGATATAATGTTAAACGATTAAGTTAAGCGGCGCAAAAACCGCGGCCAAAGAGTCCCATTTTTTGTCTTTAAACGATATTCGCGGTTTTGTGACCAATGAATTCATTGTAAATGGCTTTTAAAAAGGTATCATTCTTTTCATAGATGCTACGTAAAAGATCCAATAGAATCATATTTCCACTCACCAAATCTTCCCGGTCAATTTTATCGTAATTCATATGATCAAAATCCGGATTTGTGGGCAACTCGATTTCCCTGATCCACCATTGATCCACCTTTATAATTATTTCTATAATTTTACAGAAAAGAGCCGTATCAACTTCATGGTCTGTAGAGCCTATTATTTGGGGTAACTCATGCGCGATAAAATTTCTATGCTTTCTGATTTTTCGAATAGCATCCATATCTTCTTTTTCTATGGCCTTATTCTAAAGAAACCACAAACAACAAGCATGAAATTCATCTTTTGGATAAAGAGCCCTGACTTTCTTTTTATAATCATCGCTTATTATGGTTTCATAATCGGATGATCAAAAATGCAATTCTTTAAAAGCTCATACGCGGACAGATACAATGAAGCTTTTATCAAATTGTATTTGAATTTTTCCGGATTAAGTAGTTTTTCCCAGCTATCGAATATGTCTTTCTTCATAATCGTATTTCGGGGGAAGCCGGTTGTCCGCTGCATCCGCAGCGCCGATTAACAGACTGAAAAATTAGTAAAAAGTACGTACTTCTTTTTATAGATTCTGTACATCTGTAAAAAGTGGCAATAACTACAGTTATTGTACACGGCATCTCAGATCCCACTTCCGCCGAAACGCTTCCCGCAGATCCACGTTAAGCGGGTTCTTGAGTTCAGCGATATAATGAGTGAAGTCTTCAATTACTGCATCAAGGAATTTGTTCGGACTAATCTGAATATGGGCTCCATCATAGGCCAAGGGGGCATCGAATCTGTTCTCGATCCAAACTTGGCGTCTAGTCATTCCATCGTGAAATAGGCCGCATCGCACGAGGGTGTAAAAATCTTTGAGCCAGTCATCGGAGGATTCATCCAGTCCAAAAATCCGCTTGAGGCCCTTTCTAAAGAAGAGACCGGACTTGTTCTCGCTCGATTGGCCTCGTCGGTATTGTTCTATACCTTCAATTTGAGCCAGAGCCACCTGAAGAACAATAAAACCGGCATCATGATGCATTTGGAGGTGTTTCCCGTAGCGGAAGAACCAACCAGCGACACGATCTTCGTAAACAAGGATCTTAGTGTCGAGCGAGTCGTAAATATATTCTTCATTAGTTCGGGAATCAACTACCATGCCTGGTTTACGGTTGTAATGCTTGAAATTGGGGCTTGCGGCTATTTTAGTTTCTATCTCCTGCATTGTGAGTCTTTCTCCTCCTCATAAAACATACTTATACGCTTCGTTTGCAGGGCTTTGGCAATAGCGCCCAGGGTAGAAGCCAGAGGTTCACGTTGACCGGTTTCGATGCGCCAGATAGCATCATAGGAAAGACCTGCCTTTTGAGCAAGTTCTTCCCGGGACATGCCTAAATACTCACGGCGTTTTTGAATATTTTCCGGTCTGAATTTCATGGTAATAAACCGTTATAAATTAATCGGCAACTTTTCAGGGATTTAAAAGCGTCGGGGAGTTCCTTCCGGGGCACGAAACAGACATGCCATAACAGCCTGTTGGTCTTTGATTTGGCGCGGTATGCCACCGGGACAAACTTATCCGGATTGTGGGTCCAGAGGAAAGCCTTATATTTGTGCCGGCATCGT
>JAGYMJ010000540.1 GCA_018400625.1 Planctomycetota bacterium | reverse complement strand
TTACGCGGACTTACGCAACTCAGCACTAGTCTATGAAAAACAGCAAGGAATGTCAACAATACTTCAGCGCCTGCGTGCCGGCCCGCGCGAGTAAGGGGTCCCACAGCAAGCGGGTGATCAGTAATCGGTGATCTGTCATAGGTGCCAAAGAACGTCTGACGGCGATTTCGGGGGATGACTGTTTTCACTTCAAATGACGGGAACTTTCACGACGGAGTTTTTGTAAGCCGTTTCTTGGAAACCGATTACTGAACACCGATGACCGAAAACGCTTATTCTGGGACGGGTCGATGAACTTGCCGGAACAGACCGGGTTCAAGGTATGATTCAGTTTAAGGCGAGCATGATAAAATGAAACATTTAATTTGAGGAACATCATATGAAAAACATCAGACTGGAAAGACTGTTCAACCGTACGGAACGGGCAGTCATCGTAGCTATTGACCATGGCGAGTTTGACGGCCCGATAGAGGGGATGACAGACCTGCCCGAAACCGCTGCAAAAATCGACTCTTGCGTCGATGGCGTTCTGCTCTCGCCGGGAATGCTGCCGCATTGCCGTCAGGTATTTAATTTCAAAGGGGCCCCCATGGCGGTTGTGCGGCTTAACTGGAGCACGGTGTATTGCTATCAATGGGAATACAAGGACTCGATAACAGTGCCCGCCTGTTCGCCGGCGGAGGCCTTGCGCCTGGGAGCGGAAGCGGTTTTGATATCGCTGACCCTTGAAACAGGGAGCGAGGCGACCGATGCGGCCAACGTCGAGTGTTTCCGCAAACTGAGTGAAGAAGCCCGTCGATTCGGTCTGCCGGTCATAGGCGAGTATTATCCCGCTGAACCGGAAAAGCTCTCGCCGGATGAACTGCATAAAAAAGTGTATGTCTGCACACGGATTCTTGCTGAGCTCGGCGCCGATGCGATTAAGACTTTTTACACCAATAAATTTAAACAGGTAACCGAAACCTGTCCTGTCCCGGTTTTGGGACTGGGGGCCGAAAAATGCCCGAAACAATTGGATGCCCTGCAACTGGCGGCAAAACAGGTGACGGATGGTGCGGGCGGCGTAGTCTTCGGACGTAACGCTATCCAGGTTCCGGATCCTTCGGCGTTTCAGAGAGCCCTGTGTGATGTGGTCAAAAGGAATATGACGCCGGATAAAGCTGCTGAAAAACATATAGAGTAACCTCTGAGGTTACTAAAGAATACTTGGAGGATCGATACGCATGAAAGAGTGTGAGAGGAAGACTTTGTCTTTGGACGGTCTTTGGCGTTTTGTACCTGACTGTTATGCCCATGGCGAAGAACTCGGTTTCCATGAAATCGGCCATGATGATCGTTTCTGGAAGGAGACCCCGGTGCCCGCGTGCTTTGAGACAAGTATGCAGGATATAGACTGTTACGAGGGCATAGGCTGGTACCGTAAAAGACTTTCCGTGCCGTCGGGCTGGCAGGGGCAAAGAATTGTGCTGCGCTTTGAAGGCGTTAATTATCGCGCCCGGGTGTGGTTGAACGGTCAACTTATCGGCGAAAATCACGACGGGTTTTTGCCGTTCGAATTTGAAATACAGGATCATGTCCTCTGGGACGATGACAATGTTCTGGCGGTATCTGTCGACAACTCGCACCATGAAGGTGACGTGCCGGGGATGCATGTGGGCTGGCGTAACTATGGCGGAATACTGCGCGAAGTCTCACTCTACACGACAAGCTTCTTATACATAAAAAATGTCATTGTCGATGCCGAACCCGAAGACGACGGCGGCCGGCTGAAATGCAGATTGGAGATTGAGAACAGCACCGGCAATCTCCAAAAAACGGCCTGTGAGGTATCCCTGTATGACTCCCAAAAAGACGATAAATTGCTGGAAATCCAGGAAGACGAAGTGGATATCCAACCCGGAAAATCAAAAGCTGTCATGCTTTCGAGCCGCCTGAACGGAGCCCGGGCCTGGTCGCCCTCAGATCCCGTTCTTTATATAGCGGCGGTATCCCTGAAACAAAACTCCCGGATGACCGATAAAAGAGAAGTCCGCGCCGGATTCCGGAGCATTAAGGCCACGCCGAAAGGACTGAAGCTGAACGGTGAACGCGTCTTTTTGACGGGTTTCAACCGGCATGAAGATTCGCCGCATACCGCCATGGCTTCGGATCTAAAAACAGTTCGCGAAGACCTCGAACAGATGAAGGAAGCCGGTTGCAACTTCGTGCGCCTCTGTCACTATCCTCATCACCCGGCGGAACTGGATATCTGTGATGAGTTGGGGTTGCTGACCTTCTGTGAAATACCGCTCTATTTCTGGAAAGACCTTCCCCAAGGCGGCCCGGATTATGAGGATGCGAAGCGTTCAAATGCGGCTCGCACGGCAACTGCGGCTCGACAGTTGGAATGCCTCATCGGGCGTGACCGCAATCATCCGAGCGTTATTTTCTGGTCGGTGAGTAATGAAACGCCGGAAAAATTCCCCGAAGTGGCCGAAGGCAACCGCGAACTGGTCCGGTGCGCGCGCAAGCTCGATCCCAACCGACTCTGCGTACATGTCAGTAACCATTGGAAATCACATCCAAATTTTGATGAAGATGATGTGATTTGTATCAATAGCTACCCTTCCCTGGTTAAAACGAGAAAAAAAGACGGTTCCAATGTGGAGAAAATATGGCGTAACGGACTCAAAACTTTACATGACCGCTGCCCCGATAAGCCCATACTTATAACTGAATTCGGATTCTGCTCTTTTCAGGGTCTGGAGCGGCATGACTTAGGAGAAGACGAGCATGCGAAGGCCATAGAGGCCGAATTCGCTGCGTTTGACCCGCCTTACGTCTGCGGGGCCGTAATCTGGTGCTGGGCCGACCATCCCTGGCCGCCGAGACGGTTCTTCAGCGGGATCGGGGCAAGCCCTTACGGCGTACTGAACCGCGCTCGCCGCCGCTTAAAACCGTTCCGGACGGCCCGATCGTTATTCAGGGCAAAACAGGATTTGAAGGAAATTCCTTCCCCCGAAAATTTGACCGGCGACCAGGTCAACATGATACGTTCACACCTCGACGATATTCCCACTTTCCCATTCCCGTCCGGTTTTGGGATTCGGCCGATGACCAAAGAGGACATCGGACTTTGGACCGACATCCAACGTGATGCTGAACCTTATTTGTCGATTAAAGATGACACCTTTGCATCGGAGTTCGGAGATCACCCGGAGGCCATACAGTGGCGCTGTTTTATCGTTACCGGTCCTGACGGCCGGGGTGTGGGGGTTGTGAGCGCCTGGTATAATCGGGATTTTCGGGGACAGGACTATGGCCGGGTCCATTGGATAGCCATTCGACCGCCCTGTCAGGGTATGGGGCTTGGTAAGGCTGCTTTGTCCTATGTGATGCACAAACTTGCACAATGGCACGAACGTGCTTATCTTGTCACTCATGCTAAGCGAACCGCGGCCGTTAAAATGTACCTGAATTTCGGATTTGAACCCGACTTAACTCCCCCCGGCGCGCTTGAAAGTTGGAAAAGTGCGGCCGAATCGATAACACATCCTCTCTTAGATCGTGCCCTGGAGTATGCTGAAAAGGAGGGGGAAAAGTGATTCTTGTAATATCGGATAACCTTTATAGGGAACAAACGAATGGCGCCTAATATAATATTCATCATTTCGGACAATCAAAGCCCCTGGACATTGGGGTGTTACGGAAACACGGAAATTCTCACCCCGAATATTGATCGGCTTGCCGGGCAGGGGGTGCGCTTTACCTCCTCTTTCTGCGTCAATCCGGTCTGCTCACCGAACCGCGCAACGTTACTGACCGGTCTGATGCCCTCCCAGCATGGCGTGCATAACTGGCTGGGCACAGAGAAACCGGATGCACAGATGGGGCCGGACGCGTATTCAACCATCGCTGAATTCCCCAACCTCGCCCAAATACTTGCTGAGGAGGGATACGACTGCGGGATGAGCGGCAAATGGCATCTGGGCGACAGCGTTCATAAGCAGCTCGGATTCCGCTACTGGTTCTCGAAACCTCGCGGGAATACCGAACATTTTTATGATTCAGAAGCGATATGGCAGGGGGAAGTTTACAAAGAACCGCGTTATTATACGGATGCTATTACCGATCACGCGATAGATTTTTTGAAACAGGACAGGGGCGAGGCGCCTTTTTTCCTCTACCTGGGATATAACGGCCCCTATGGGCTCGATGCGGATGCGCTTGTGGGGCATCAGAACAAATTTACCGATTATTACGCCGACAAAGAGCTCTCGTGCTTCCCTCGTCAGGGAATGGATCACCGGCTTAAGGAATACCGTCAATACGTCAATAATCCAACGGCTTTCCGCTCTTACGCATGTGCGGTGAGCGGAGTTGATGACGGGGTGGGACAAATCCTTCAAGAGGTTGACGCTCAAGGCATTGCGGAAGATACGATAGTTGTGTTCACCTCCGATCACGGCCTGTGCGGAGGTCACCACGGTTTTTGGGGGATGGGGGATCATTCTCGCCCCATGCACATGTTTCAGGAAAACATGCAGGTTCCTCTTATATGGCGACACCCGAAGAGAGTGCCGCCGGGAAGGGTGACGGATACGATGGTATGCAATTACGATTTTTTGCCGTCGATGCTGAGCTACCTCGGACTCGGGAATCGTCTGGAAAAGTCCCGACCTCTGCCCGGACGGGACTTTTCGTCGGCCCTGGTGAGCGCTGAAACGCTGCATTTTGAACCGGATGCGGTTTACCATGAGTATGAAAACACCCGGTCCGTTCAAACAAGACGTTGGAAATTAATATCCCGCCACCCGAATGGGCCGGATGAGTTTTATGATCTTGCAGAAGACCCCGCGGAATGCCATAATCTTATAAACGATCAGAATATTACGGAGTTTAAGGCCAACATGCACCGGATGCTGGAAGACTTTTTCAAAGATCATGTTGATCCAAAATATGATTTATGGCAAGGCGGGACAACTAAAGCTGGAATGCAGTTGAAAGATTTTGAAAAAAACCTTTAATTATTTGACTTATGGTTTTGCTCAAGCTAAAATATATAATCTGTTTATTAATCAAAGCCTCTTTCAGGAGAACAAAAATGTGTAGAAGCGAAGATGGATGGTCAGCGAGAATTTTTTTGTCAATTCTGGTTACAAGTCTGTTGGGCGGTCTGTTTTTTCCCGCACTGGCTGAAGAGGAAGACCAGCGCCCGGACCCGCCTTCGCATTGGATTTCTGAGACACGCGAGATTGAAGTCGGCACGCCGGAAGAGGAAGAGATTACGGAAGAGGTTATTTTTTACCAGAATACCATCGGGATGGAATTTGTTTGGGTGCCGGCCGGAGAATATCAAAGGGGAAGCAGCAGTGGGGATAAAGACGGCGCAGCGGATTTGGGTATGAGTTTTGTCCGGACTCCACCCGCCCACAATGTGGAACTCACCAAGGGGTTTTGGCTGGCTGCAACGCCTGTTACCCAGGCACAATGGGAAGAAGTCATGAAAACGACGGTGCAGGAGTTGGTTGAAAAAGAGAATCATTGCCCAAGTTTTAGGAATCGGGGTGCGGTTGGGATAGGAGAGGACCATCCTGTTTATTCCGTGTCATGGGAAGATGCGGGTGAATTTTGCAATGCGCTCAGCGAACTTGAGGGTATTGAATACCGCTTGCCTACTGAGGCCGAATGGGAATATGCCGCACGCGCTGGAGCAAGTGAAGATTTTTACTTTGGCAGCGATGTTAGGGATTTGGGCGATTACGGCTGGCATAAAGGCAACAGCGAAGCCGAGGTGCATCCTGTTGCGGCCAAAACCCCTAATTCATGGGGATTATATGATATGTCCGGCAACGTTTGGGAATGGTGTGCCGATTGGTTCGGGGAATATCCTTCGGGTAAGGTGACTGACCCGAAAGGGCCTGATTCAGGAGAATACAGGGTTTTAAGGGGCGGATCATGGAACTCCTATGCTGAAGCATGCCGTTCGGTCATACGTCATCGACGTGAACCAGATGGACGGCTGCAAACTTACGGTTTCCGTCCCGCCTTCAGCCTTGTTCCTGAAAAAGAAAAAGATGAATAAAAATTTTAAAGAGTTGAAAACACCTTACAGCTTGCCGGTAAAAAGGGGGACTAATATATGAAAAAACGCCTGACGGGTATAGAACTGCGCCCCCAAAGCCTCTCCGCCATCGAGCTGACTCGATCGGGGAAATCCTTTGTCGTAAGTAAAACCGCCAACATTGATTTTGATGACGGTGAGGATGATCACAAACTGCCCGGCGCAGTCAGGCAGCTTTTGAGCAGAGAGGGTTTTTCCCGCAAAGCGGCATTCGCCATCGCTCCGCCCGACAACTGTGTTTTCTTCAATCAGGTCAATACCGCCCTGCCGCATGTCAACCAGATCCGCAGCGTATTAAAAAGTCAGATCGAGGATTCCGTTCCCCTACCTTTTGAGGATATTGTTGCTGATATTGGTGATCATGTTGGTAGCGAAGAAGGCCAGGGACAGAGAAATGTACTTGCCGTGGCAATGAACCGTTCAAAACTTACATCTATTTTGAACGCGTTCGAAGGAGCCGGTGTGCAGCCCGACATCGTGACTCCTGCGGTTTCCGCTTTGCATACTGTCGCCAAATCAGCCCCCATTGATATTAATAATGAAAATTTTGTGTTGCTGCATTTTGACCAGTTCAGGACCTTTATGGTCTTTTATAAGAAGGGAGTACAGGTCTTGGTCAGAACAATGAACCCCTTGCATACGGCAGCCGGCAACAACCCCCTTTCACGCGACCTTGCTCTGGGTTGGCGTCGGGTTTTTGGATTTTCTATGCCGGAAGATGCTCAATTGTTAATCAGCGCAGATGATACTCATAGCAGCGATGTCCTCAATGAAATCGTCGGACAAAAATATTTTGTTTCACTGGATTCCATGTTTAAACCGGCTCAACAGCTTGGTGCTGAACAATGCGTTCCGGCCTCTCTCGCAATTCTCGCAAAAGAAAATGAGCGCCCGAATTTTGTGCGATCATTGGAAGATGAACGAAATGCTGTACGCCAACCGGTGGGTTATTTTATAACTGCCGGAATCATGCTGCTGCTGCTCATCGGTGTGGCGGCCACACGCCTATGGGTTACACTCGATAGGCTGGAAAGTATAAACCATGAAATAGACAAGGCTATTGAAGAGCAGTTCAGAAAGGTTATGCCGGAGGAGAGCCTATTATTTCCGGTTGATCAACTGCGAAATGAGACTGAAAAGTTGCGGCAGCAGCGTGAAAACATAGCGGCTATAGTTGGAAAACAAAACAACCCGGTCTCTCTCCTGAGTGTATTTAACCAGAGTATTCCCGAAGGCTATGAAATCGAGATAGACCGTATAATAGCGAGTGCCAACTCCATGGAGATTGAAGGGGAAGCGGGCTCTTTCGGTCAGGCTGAAGAAATCCCCAAAATTCTTGATCAACTGGAATATTTTGATGATGTCAATATTGATTTATCCAGCCGTTCCGGGACAAGCAAGGTGGGATTTAAGCTGAAGATCACCGTACATTCCTAATTCAGGATTTTTTGAGCTAAAAAATGACATTATCCAAGCGGGAAAAATACTTATTATCGTTAGCCGTGGGCTCGATACTTCTTCTCTTGACGTATCACTTCATGCTCAAGCCGGCAATGACCAGGCGAGATAACCTTCAGCGCGTAATTCCAGGAAAAAAAGAAGATCTGGCGGAGATATATCAGCTTGCTGGAGAATATGAACTCCTTGAAAAGGAAATAGCGCAGCTGTCCGAAGAAATACCACGCCCCGAGGCGGACTTCAGCCCCTTGTCCTTCCTCGAAAGCACGTTGGATGAAGCCGGTATAGCTTCGTGGTCACTGAGCAGAACTCAGGAGGTAAGAAGCGAACGCGTCATGCAAGTCGTCATAGATATCAGAATCGATGAAACGGGCTGGAGAGAACTGATCAATTTTTTCCAAAGTTTAGATGAGGCTGAACCCTCCTTGAGGTTGAGTCGGTTTGATATCAGAAAACAAAGAGGGCGAGGCCAGGGCCTGAGCGCAAATCTGACGGTTATGGGAGTCCGTGAGCCGGAATGATTCGGGGCGGTCGATATGGTCTGACTCGCTGTTTCCTTAAATCCTGCCGTCCCCCGCCAGGCTCTTGTTGAGGTCTTTCCGGCTTTTTAACCGCTCCCAGCGCCCGGTTATCCGCCGGTCACCGATAAATTATTAATGCGCATATTTCAGTTTCCGCGTGGAGCGCTGGTAGCGGGAGAGCGCCCCGCTGCCGCCAGCGGTTACCGGCGCCGGTAAGGGGGCCGGTTTTTAACCTGCAGACTGTTTTCAACCCTGGAAAAACACTCCTATAAGGGCCGTTTTAGCTTTTTGAAAAACTCTTCTGCATATTCTTGCGTTTCATTTTTGCTCATGGCAAGACGCTCTATCGGTTGCAATTCCATATCATAACGGCCGGCGATTTCTTCGGGCCGGACATCCTCGGTTGCTGCCTGGCCCAGGATGGCCGCCCCAAACGGGGCGCCGCCCATGCTGCCGTAATAGATATCGGTCTCACCGAAAAGCGTCGCAATAGTCCTTCTGTATAGTGGGTTGTTACGGCCTATATTGCCCTCAATATATACTTTAGACGGTCTTTCGCCGGCAGAGAGTTTAAGGGCATGGTAGCCCTGAACCGCCAGCCCGATATCTGTTACATGCCAGGCCGTCACATTGTCACGGAAAATCGTGTCGACCCCTACCAGGCGCGCTACACTGTCAGGAAAGAGCCCGGCGCCGCGCTCGATGGTAGGCAAGGCGAACGCGGTTTTGCCGCCGATTATTTCTTTAACAATTTCATCCGACACTCCGCAAGGCCGTTCTTTATCCGATAAAACGTTATCCTGATAAAATTCAAACTCAGCCCCGCCCCTGAAGATCGTGGTTTTTACCGGATTACCGTAAATGTCACGGTTGTAAAAGACTTCCAATCCCAGTTCTTCGTCGGCAAACCGCGCTTCCTGTCCCGGCAGAGGCGCCATGGTAACTATCCACGTGCCGCTGTCCTGAACCACAAAATCATCGATGCCTTTCGCCAGATACGGGACGAGTGCCGCGTTAGAATCATGTGCTCCCATCGTTACTCTACAATCGGGGGGCAAGCCGGTTTCTGCAGCGATATCCGCTTTAACCGTTCCTAACACGTCCCAGGTATTTTTCATGGGTAAATCGGGTAAGAGATCGGTTATACGGAGTTTATCGGCCACTTTACTGTAATTTTGTCCGTCGGCATCCAGCAGATAACCATGACAGCCCATATAGGTTGGTTCCACACCGATTTCTCCGCATAACAAATACCCGAGGTATTGTGGGAACATGAGTATATCTGTCACCTTTTGAAACCGGTTCGGTGAGTGTACTTGATGATAATATACCGTTTTGGCGCAATTCAGAAGCCAGGAGAGGCGGGGAGTAGCAGTCATCTGCTGGGCCTCATGTGGAGTGATCCCAATATGCTTGTAAAACGCTTCATCCAATGATTCAGGGATGGGGTTTTCATAGGAGACAACCGGGAATACCAATCCACCGTCATTTTCAAAAAAACCGCTTCTACCGGAACCAAGCAGCGCCACCGTAGCACCATGGGTGGCGATAGAAATAACCCCGATATCGCCGTATTTCCTGACGGCCCCGTTCAAGCCTTTTATCATCCAGGCCCGTATGGAAGCCATATCATCACATTCCAGGCAATCTCCGCTTGGGGCATCCCATACTATCGGGTCTATTTGGACGCCTTTTTCTCCGGGATTAAGGCATTTTAAAGAACTGTCATAGACAAACAATTTTTTATTGGTCTTGCCGATATCTAAAACGGCAATCTTTTTATCCGTCATGAAAATGCAATCTCCTCTAATGATAAGGGTTATAGAGAATACAAGTCATTATAAGGTAACGTAGATATTCAGTGAACCCCGTCTCTTGATCACCACCGTGCCCTGTGCCGGTGGGATGATGATTAAGCACTACGAG
>JAGYMJ010000539.1 GCA_018400625.1 Planctomycetota bacterium | reverse complement strand
GGCGGGGAAGCCGATCCGTCGAACCGCGCATATCGGCAATTTGTTGTCAATGGGGAGATATTAAGCCTCTGACTTTAACCGCCTGGGCCCTGCTCCCAAAGTGACTGCAGTAAATCAACGGCCCCGTCAGTCAACGTTTGAATGCCCTCCAATGCAACTTTATTGGGGCCGACCAGAGTTTCATAGCCTTCCAGCTCAAAAGCCTCACGATCCGGCTGATAACCGATGCTGTCATTCGTCAGTTCGGTGACAACGGTATGTGGAAAGGGCGAACGGCGTTTTATGTCCAGTCCCCATTCCACGAAGAGTTCACCGGGATTGGTGGCGATGCCCAGAGGGCCGATCCGCGCAGCGTTCACGGGTAGCGTCAAGAGTTCGGGCATTCCCTCCACCATTTTAATGCGCGGCTGGAAAACATCCGCACGTCCGCCACGCCCACTCCAGTTCAGTCTTTCTATAGCCCCCTCACGCTGATCGTTCGGATCACGGCGCTTCACTTCCATATTATGGCGTAGAGTACCCACATAAATGGGCCCATCAAAACTCCTGGCGTTCCCGGCGGCTTCGACCGCCGCAGCGGCGATGCGTTCCGCACCGGCACGCCATTGCCGGCCGCCGTAAGTCGGGTTCACGTTCGCGCAGGCCCCGGGAGTAAAGACGCTTACCGCTTCTTGACCGAAGGTCTCGCCGATCCGTTCCGCTATGACACCGGGATAATCTGCAGACCATTCGCGGCCGCCTTTGCTGTTGGGGTGCAGAGAAAAATTCACCAGCACTCCCAGCGTCCGGCCTTCGGGGGTGTCAAAGCGAGCCACCCACATTTCAGGGTCGATCGGCCCGTCCGTTCCGAGCACCTGGGGAACGGCATCGAGATCATTCAGCGATTGCCGCATCCAGGTATTCATCGCCAGTCCGTCACGTTTCACTATCACCCGTCGATGATGCTGGCCTTCATAAACAAGGGACCGTCCGAGATGGAAAGTGGCCGGCTGGGCCGAATCGACCGCCTGTTCTATGCTGTCGGCAATTTTGCCCGGCAATGAACCGACATAGTCTTCGTCCATGACCTTTTCCTTCATGTAAGGACGTTGATTGGTGTAAGGGCCGCTGTGCGTATGGCTGCAGGAGATCAAAACGGCATCGGGGTTGAGTCCGGTCCTTTCGACGGCCTCGCCTATCGCCGGTTCGCAAAGCTCGCTGCCCAACGACACCAAATCCACGCCGACAACAACAACAGCGTTATTACCGTCGGATGCGTACAGAGCTTTAGCCATCAGCGGGTCGGCAGCACTTTCGTACGGAACGGGATCGAGTCCGCCGGCTCTAAAGCCTGACGGGGGCGTAATGTCCACCCGGCCAAATCCCACAGAAAAAGGGTTGTTTTTTGCACACATAGGATATCTCCCGACATTAAAACAGCATGGAATTCGTATGTTCAACGTTTATCGTCAGCACACCGGCACAAAATTTGTATATATCCAGTGAACCACCTGGCATGCCCACCGGCACGTAAATATTCAGTGAAACACGTTACCGCCGGGCTTGTCCCGGTGGAG
>JAGYMJ010000538.1 GCA_018400625.1 Planctomycetota bacterium | reverse complement strand
GGCGGCGGCCGCCACCGCCGTTGTCATGACCGAAACCTCGGTCCCCGAAGTGGTCACCGTATCCGCCGACAAACCCTTTATCTTTCTAATTCGCGACCAGGTAACAGGTTCGATCCTGTTCATGGGACGAGTTCTTGATCCGATGGCGTAAACACGGCACATGCCTAAAATGGTTTAAACCTTTGAAATAGCTATTGTTTATGGCATGATTAATAAAAAACTTTGAAGCAAAACCAGGACAAAAAGTGCAATTTGCATAATTTTCAAATTGCACTTTTTTCGAGAATCCACCGGTCGGTTTGTGTCCGCCTACCCGCGAAATCAAATCCCTTCCGGGTCTTCAACCCATCAACCCCGCGTTAAATTCCTTTCACTGACCCCTGCGGGGTATTTAACCGGGCAAGTAAGGATATCGCGGATGCAATCCGCTCCCACAGAACATGAAGGCGTCGGGTATGGAAACCCGACCTACGCCCATGCTACAGGAAAACAGTCTATTCCGACGCCTATGTCGAGGCCGAGGGGATAGCGATTACGACAACGACAACCGTTTCGCTTGCGCTTCACTGACAACGATAAAGATAGTCGAAACCTCCTCGACGGTGGAGGAGTGTCGAAACGGAGTTTTGACATATAAATCGGCGGTGCCCACATGAAAACCCGTAGGTCGGGTTTCCATTCCCGACCTGGTCCGCTTTACCGATTTCAACCTGACCTATTTTCGATTTCGAAAATGTTCCACCCACGCCCTCGGAGAAATGACCACGCCTCCCGGCCGCGGGTTTTCAATAAGCAGCCGATCCCCGGTGATCAGCACCGCTTCAGCCTCTGATGCAAGAAGAGACCACAGGTGGGAGTCCCGCGGATCAGGGGATGTATGATCCATATCGGGTGGAGGTTCGCGCCATACAGCATTGGCTGTGATTTCCAACAGAATCTGGTCGATCTCCGGTTCCTTCAGCCCATGCAACCGAAGAAGGCGAGGCCGCAGCAAAACATCCCGGTATTCCCGCAGCAATTCCGGCGAGAGAAAAAAAAACAGAGTCCCGCTCAGCATGGAATCCAATATTTCAGCGGTCGGACTGCCAGCTTCGGCGGTGATGAGCCCCGCTGCCACGACATTGGTGTCTATGATAAAAACGCAAGGGCTCATTGCTCTCGATGTGCCCGGGTTTCTTCAAAGCCGGCACGCATAGCTTCTTCTTCACTTAAGCATGCTTGTGTTCTGGCATGTTCCACCAGTTGATGCGCATTTTTCATGCTTTTGATACCACGAAGACGTAAACTCTCCTCAATTATCTTCCCGATGCTGCGCCCCTGCCGTGCAGCGGTCTCTTTCACCGCACGATGTAAATCGTCATCTAGAGTAATTGTTAACCGAACCATATGTCCCTCTCTATTATTTTCGTGGTGTTTATCCGTTATGCTCACCTTAACACCAAAACACCACAATGTCAAAATTCTGTTCTTATCTTTTTCATCCTCGATCCATCAATCAATTGCACAGTGTCTCATCTCTCACGTCGCCAACGTAAAAATCTGCCGGTTTCAACTTGAGGAATTTTCCAGATATTTCCCCGTAGGGACAGGCCCTGTCCTGTGCCTGCCCCTACGAGGAATTTCATTGACAATGGTGAAGGATAAGGATTGCATCGTTAATTGATAGTTCGGG
>JAGYMJ010000537.1 GCA_018400625.1 Planctomycetota bacterium | reverse complement strand
TGTCTGCGCGTAGTTTGGTAAGGCCGAAAGGCATGCTGTATCGTTCCGTGCCTTTTCTTTAAAGCCCTGGTATCGGTAAAAAACAAAGAAGAGGCCGAATTCCATAAGTCCGAAAAGAATGACAACAGCAAACAACTGGGTTCGGGAAAAATAATAGTGAAAAGAAAATAGCACGATACTCACTATAAATAACAAAAAGATCAGACTTTTAAACGCCGTTTCGAGAACGGCGTAGGAGGTGTTGAAATGCTCGCGATTGAATTTACGGATCAGCATCGAGCTCACCAGCCAGGCTCCCGCCACGATGGTAAGGGCATCCACGTTAACGGAAATCCATTCGAAGCGGCCGCGGCTGATGATAGTGGCCGAATAAAAGGCCGCCGCCAGAATCAGCACGTCGGCGATGAACAGTGAGGTGGAAAAATTTTCCCAGGCATGTTCAGGGGCGGAGATAAGCTCCCGGAGGGATACTGTTTTGCTGGGAACCCGGCCAAAATATATCAATAGAGCAACGAATTCAAGACCGGCAAAAAGAAAGACCGTGCCATAGACCAGGAAGCGGGAGACCCCGAAAAGGCCTATCGTGATGAGCAGCAGGGCGGTCAGGGCCAGCATCAGGCACGCATTCACCCCGCCCAGGGCGAAGCATTGGCGCAGGTTACGGGTATAGGGCGCGGAGAATTTTTTCAAAAGCAGACCAAAAAGCAGCCAACCCCCGAGCGCAAAGAAGAAAAATTTCAAGGGCAAACCGCGGACGGCCGCCGTTTGATATTTCAAAAAATGGATGGTATAGAAAGAGACCAGCAACAGAACCAGATCGCAAGCAGCAATGCAAGCTTGATGTTTAGGGGTATCCTTTGACCGGGCAGCCGTTTTTTGCTGTAGAACCTCTTCATTCATATGTTATTATTATACACAAAATTTGAACAGATGCAAGAGTATGAGCTGGGGAGTTGATAAGTTGGTGAGTTGATAAGTTGGTGAGTTGGTGAGTTGATGGGCAAGTTCTGCTTGACAGTTAAGTTGCCGTTCTTGCCGTTGCCGTTACTTATGAACTCAACAGCTTAAATTCTTTTCAACTTTACCTTTAACTGCCGTTTTTCGTGGAGGAGAAAGACTTATTCAGCACGACCAAAGCGGCGAAACCGAGCGCGATCCCGAGGACATTTGCCAGGGCATCATTCACATTGAAGGAGCGGAAGGGCAGGAAGTAATGCAGGCCTTCACTGCCGGCGGCGAGGGCGAGTCCCGGCATCAACCACACCCATATATTTAGTTTGAAGCTTGGTGCGAAGAAGGCCCAGGGCAGGAAGCCGAGAGCATGGAAGACATAATCACCCCGGAAGCCGCCCAAAGTGATACTATTGAGTCCTCCGGTGTCGAGATTCTGGCTGGAGGGCAGTATGACGGCCAGGATAACAGCGATTAAGTAAAGCCAGAACAGTTTTGCAAAAACAGGTTTTCGCAGCCAGTACATTTGGTGAATATTTACCGAATTTCAATTGGATTGCCGGTTTACTGGTTTCATCGAATAAGTAAAGTATATATTAGAAGCCAGTAAAAATCAAAGCAAAAACTTTTCGATAGCGGGATGAGTTATCGTAGTTGTAGTTGCTATTCATACGCAGCACCGCCCCCGGGCCGGCGGGGAAGCTTTTTTCCGTTGCCATAGCCGTAGCCGTTGCCGTTACTCTAAGCCCTCCGCCCTCTGTTATATTGCCGTTAATTTCCGTTTCTCTGCTTATTTACCTCATTCGCTTTGATTTAAGATCAACAACCTCGCCGGCCATCTCGTAATGGTTATCGTCATGGAGGAGAGTGGCGCCATAAAAACAGCTAACCGAAGCTATGACAGTATCCGTCAATGGAATGTTAAAGCCCTTTTTACGGAGCTCAAACGCACATCGATTTGTATTCTTCCAAATCTCATTTGTGATATCCAGTTGATGGAGGGCATTTAAATTGCGCTGAAGTCTTTCAAAGTCGGTCTTGCTGCGGGCTCCTCGCAGGAGTTCTGCTTTAACAATCTGGGTGGTAGCTGCGTGATCTGTTTCAAGGAGGTCTTGAAGAGTTTTTTTAACGGAAGGATTGCTACCGCGAAGAAAGTAGATCCAGATGCTTGTATCCACAAGGATTAATTCACTTATCGCAGGCACGATAATTCTCCGCTTCTTCCCGGCTTATCTCCACAGCACCAGTTCCGTACATTGAGGCAAGGTCTTCCCGCTTTTTTTTTCGAACCAGTTCTTCCAGAGACATATTTATCAACTCTTTCTTGGTCTTTGCCCCTGATAGGCGAAATGCTTCATTAAAAATCTGATCATCTACATAAACAGTAGTTTTCATGATGTCCCTCCATACATTTTAATTAACCAGTACATATTCATTTATATTATCCGCCATTCGGCTCATTGTGTCAAAAGTGGGAAAATTTTTCAGTTCACAAGCTCATGAAATTTTTCGCAACTTCCGCATCCCTGCATTTCAACATTTTCAGTCTCATCCCTGATTTTCCTTAATCCGGCTTTCACCACATTTTTCGTATTTTGCCAGACGAGTTCTTTGAGCCAGGGCAGGGGCCGGTCATGCCAGCGCTGCGGGTGGACGTTGAGCATAATTTTATCCGGCAGATTGTCTTGCCGGGCGAGTTCTATGAGGTGTGAGGTGTTTGTGATGGGGATATTGAATGGCGAATCGACGTTATCCCGTATACTGGAGGTTGTATTATTCCATTTTCGGCCGGTATCGGTGATATAGAAGACGTTTGAGTAATCCACATCCAGATACGGCTCGCCGATGATGCCTACGTCCCGATAGTCGTAGTATTCCCACAGCAGCCGATTGTCCCACTTCGACAACGGACTCCCATGCATGCAGATCGTCTTAACCTCCACAACCCCCCGAAACCGCTCCAAATTCCCACAAAAATCCACGTATGCCCTGTCGACCAGCTCCTCCCCTTGCCCCGTGAAACAGTTTGAAGGACTCCCAGCCGAAGGTTGAGGTTCCGCTGGGGTCCCTTCTCTCAAGTCCCTCCCTATCACCTCTACTATTTTTTCCGTGTCCTTCCGTGCCCTTCCGTGGTTGTTTTCTTTTTGTCGGTTCCAGCCAAACCGCTGACCTCTATTCCACAAACCACCGCCAGAACCGCCTCCGCCGGTAATCCCAGGCCTGACCCAGGGTGGGGATGGTATTATAGGTGGCCTCCTCATCGGGGTTGGGCAGATAGTCCGTATCCCCCTTTTTCAGCTTGTCCAGTGCTTCAAGCATGGCTTGAGATGCATGCGCATAATTCTTCCGAACTAGGCTGCCAAAAGATTCACCCGCTTCCACGGCGAACCTTTTTTGCACCACGATAGGACCCGAATCAATCCCTTCCTCAACAAAATGAATGCTCACCCCGCTCTCCTTTTCTCCCTTGTAAAGCACCCAGAACGGCGTCAGGCGTCCCCGATTTTTCGGCAAAAGGGCATTGTGCCGATTGAGCATACCCTTAGGAGCGATGGAAAGAAGGTCTTTCTTGATAATGAACTGGCTTTGATTGATGATCACGTCAGGCCCCAAGTCCCTGAGTTTATCCAGATACGCTTTACTGTTCGGGTTATCCGTATAATCGACCGGAACGTCGTATTCGCGGGCGAATGTCGCCAAGGATGGATCGGGCAGCAGAGGTATTTTCTTACGCAGTCTATAGCAAATTGTCTTAAGCGCATAGCCGGAGAAACTGCGGAGCCCCGTGATCAGCAGCAGACTGAGTGTATAGGCGGATTTTGATCGTTTCGAGCCGATCTTGAAACGGTTGCCCTTGGCGATGGTAATCCCGGTTATATCCGGGGCCCTGTCGCGGACAATCTCCTTGATGAAATCCAGCGTATAGATCGGATCTTCCATAGTTATAATGTGAATCTTCATAATAGCTTAGCTGCCAGTCAAAATTTCATCTTCTTTTAAAACCACGGCAGAATGATACAATCAAATCTATTTTTCCGTGTCCTTCCGTGTCATTCCGTGGTTGATATATTTTCTCCACCACCGCGTTTGATGGGATATCGGATTTTAAACCACGGAAGCTCACGGAATTACACGGAAAGTTTTTTAATATTCCAATTTCCCTTTGTTCCGTGGTTTCTTATAGTTGTTAATGAACAATTCTTTCAATTTCCAGTTGGGGATGGTGTCCAAAATTTACCAGAAACCCCAGTTTGAATTCCGTTGCCTTCAGATAATTATGCAACTGGGCGCGATTATCGTTGCACAATTCCTTGGAAGCCTTTATCTCCAATACTATTTTGTTGTAGCAAATGAAATCGGGCTCATAGGTGTGTTCAATCGGATGGCCTTTGTACTCCAGCTCCAACCCCGGTTTCTCTTCAAAAGGTATTTTCTGAAATCCAAATTCCAGTGCCAAACATTCCTGATAAACAGGCTCCAGGAATCCGCTGCCTTTCTCTTTATAAACCTCGAAACATGCGCCTCTAATTGCGTAGCTCTCCTCTTCATACATCAATGCCATCTATACAGCCCTCCTTCCACTATTTTTTTATTTATAACCACGAAAGCCCACGGAAGAATGATACAATCAAATCTATTTTTCCGTGCCCTTCCGTGTCATTCCGTGGTTGATATATTTCTCCACCACCACGGTTGCTCGGATATTGGATATTAAACCACGGAAGCTCACGGAACTACACGGAAAGTTTTTTAATATTCCAATTTTCCTTGGTTATCTTTCTCTCCGCGACTGAGTGGAACGGACAACCTTATTTATATTTTATTTTTTCCGTGCCCTTCCGTGTCATTCCGTGGTTGATATATCGCCTTTACTCGAACAGCCTGGCCTTGTGGCAATAATCTTTGATCGTGGTGAAGCGGTACCCTTTGTCATAATAAAACCGGAGCTCCTTCTCATAAAGCGGTATCGCCTTCGGTCCGAGGTTCTTCACTTTCAGCCGTGAGCGCAGCACGTCTTTCAAGAGATAAGTGAGATAGTTTTTGGAGCGTTTGTGGATGACGCGTTTCTCATCGGACTCGTCAATGAACTCATTGGGATGGATATCAAAGACAATCGGCTTTTTATCAAGCTTGTTTTCCAGATGGAAGCCAATCCTTTGCAAAGCTGTCAGGGCAGGGAACACACGCATGGTAGTGCTCACATAGGGAAGGAAAAAGGCGGACAACGGCACTTCCACCAGACCGCTGTCGCCTTTTTTGAGGAGATTATCGGCAGCCGTTTGATACGGCAGCCGCGGCGC
>JAGYMJ010000536.1 GCA_018400625.1 Planctomycetota bacterium | reverse complement strand
CACCCGTTCCCATCCCGAACACGGCCGTTAAGCCTGGCGCGCCGATGATATCGACCAAAAGTCGAGAAAGTAGGTTGTTGCCGGGATTTTTTTATGTACATTTGCTACCTTTACCCCTTCCTGTTCCATGAATAAGAAAATTATGGCTGTCGGTGCCCACGCGGATGATAATGAATTGCATTTCGGCGGAACTCTGCTTAAATACCTTGATAAAGGCTATGAGATCGTCTATTGCCAGGCGACGAATAATATGTCCGGCTCCAAGCGCAAAGAAGGTAAAGACGGGAAAATGATCCCCACTTCCTTTGGGCCTGCTGAAACCATGAAATACCGCAAGCAAGAGTGTGAAGAGGCGGCAAAAATTTTCCGCACCACCCCCATCCATCTCGATCACCCCCAACGCCATTATAAAGCCGATTCCGGAAAAGGCGAAGTGAGATACGGCTCGCCTAAACCCGATGGGGTACCGGTGGATGTTCCTACCATTCTCACCGCTTATGAGGATGAGGAATGTGTTGGCGCTCTGAAGGAACTCATCCTTGAACATGATCCCGAAGTGATATTTACCCATGCCTATGCGGAGAGCAATATCGAACATTATGCGACCACCAGGTTGGTGGTAAAAGCTTACTGGAAAGCCGCTGAAAATGGCTTCAGCGGGAGTTTGCTGATGAATGTGCGTGGGTTTACCGAGCTCGGCAGAATCGCCAATGTCTGGGAGACTTTCGTTGATATTGAAGGCTACCTTGAACGGCGAATGGAAGCCGTCAGAAAACATGTCTCCCAATATCCGCCGACGTGGGAACAGGGAGCCCAATACTGGCGCAATATCATTGAACACCGGGGAAAGGTCTGCGGTGTAAAGGCCGCCGATGTCTTCAACTTTGTCAATGATCCGGATGAATCTTCAGATGAAGGCGAACTTTTATCTGAATTAATGCGTAACAGGGCCACGGAGAGCCCTTGGGGATGGAAGAGGGGATGGGAAGAGATCTATTAAATCCGAAATGTCAGTGAACCACGCAGCATCCTACTACCGTACCTTCGTACCTTGTGTGGCATCCCCAGCGTGCGCGAGCATGTCCCGTTCATATAAACTTGTTTTTGAGGTTGCTGGATAGTGTTTGCTGAGCGCTGTGGCCGTTATGCCCTGATAAGGGCAAGGTTTGGTAGCCGCGGGTTTTGAACCCGTGGAAAAGGGACTACTCCCTCTGATTTATTGTAAAATCAGAGTTTTCCAAAACCCTTTTTTAAGGAGGAGTAGCCATTCAACCTTCAACTACGAGTGGGACAACGTCCTCAAAAGGAAACTACACCCTGCGCCTGACTAACGCCGAAAAGGTGGTGGTTCTGGACTCCGACGCGCCCGAGACACGGCCTGGCGAAAAAGAGTAGTTCCAATATTACTTCGTAAATTTCAACGATAATAATAATATATGGGGTTGTTTCGCCTTGAGAAAGGTTAAGGTTTTGAGATTAACAGATACGTCTCAAAACATTTTAACACGGAGTCGGCAGCCCTTCTTCACATTATTGACATATTTTAGTGACCATAGAGGTTCGTTGAATATTTACCATGGGAAATTATGCAATGAAGGTAAGACATATGTTCAGAAAAGGTTTGGGCGATGGGATGATGATTAAGCACTACGTTTCTATAACTTACAACCGTAGCCGTTAATCCGCACGGCCCGCTCTTCCGGCTCTTGCTCAAGAAAGTGTGAAAAGCATTGTGTCAGCTACCCGAAAGTGAGCGTGCCGCTGTTGATTCGCCGGGGCAAAAAGCAAATTTCCCATGCCGCTATCCCTGCAAAGGGGATAAACAAGAATCCCCGTCAGGGGATGACATG
>JAGYMJ010000535.1 GCA_018400625.1 Planctomycetota bacterium | reverse complement strand
GCTGTAGCTGAGAATCATCATTCCACCGGCACAGGGCACGGTGGGGATGCTAGGTGGTTCACTGAGGACTTACCGATAGATTAATGTCAACCCCTGCGTTGGCCTTCACATAACGTTTCACATATTCCCGCAACCATCGTTTTTCCTCCATTGTCAGTGCCCGACCGAAGTTGATCCGGGGCGGCGCCGGCTCTTCGGTTCCCGTCTGTGATGAAGAGGAGTTTTGCGCGGCTTCGTCCTGATCTTGCCCCGCACCTTCGATCACAAGGCGCCAATTCCCGGCTTTGCCGAAGACCGAGACTTTCGAAATATCGGCTGTCGATATGGATGTGCGCTGCGGTTCACCGATGCGCGGCAGAACGTGCCATTCGACGTTATCCGGCCCCAGGATCAGCTCTTCCCGGGCATCTTTTCGCCCATTGATCCGGCGATGGACGCCCCATCCGACGGACCCCACAAGCAGTAATCCGGGTATAAGGGCAACAGGTGCCTTCGCCAGCACTGCCACCGTGGTGAACAGTAACAGAAGGGTTAAAATGACTATTTTCAAAACGAGGGGTGGCTCGGGCGGTGGAGCCACCACCGTCATCCGCCCCTCATCCGGGTGCAGTTCCATCACACCCTGCGGAGGATTCATTTCAATCTCGGCTTCGGGAGTAGTCAGCAGTTCCTCGCGATCCTTCTCCGCCCGTGTGGTGCCCTGACGTTCCAGCACCAGTCGTTCGACGACCGGGGTCAATTCTTCGGGAATATCCGGTTCCCAGGAACGGAAAACTCTGATCCTATCCGGCTGTTCCTGCCTGTCCCTCGACGAGCAAACGATGTACATGTAATGATGGGAATCATTTCTGAGCCGCTTGTGGAACCCCACTTCCTGGACCCCCGAGATGGGACAGTCCAGCCGCTTTTTCCGCCGGCTCCCCCGAATTGTGAATACACGAATGTGGTCAGATGATATTTCCACCATCTCCGTGGTATGGAACCAACGCCAGAAATGCCAGGCACCGAACGCAAAACCCGCAGAAACTACTCCGGTCGCCAGGACAGGAACAGGACTCCCATCCGACTCGCCCGTCACAAGCCCCACGAGAACAAGAAGAAATATCAGCCCGGTCATGACAGATCCGACAAGACAGAGTCCCATTGCAATATAAAAATCCACCGGCCGGGAAACCGTTCTCCGGTCTACTTCAAACTCCACGGTGCCATCATCTTTTTTTTGCACGCAGGCACGAAGGTTTTCGGGCAGTTGGGCGGCCATCTCCTCGAATTCGTTCATTAATCACTCCTCCCCTCTCAGGTCCCACACGATGGCCCCGTCTTCATTGCTGGCAGCCATTGTCCGGCCGGCCGGACCGAAGGCAACGGCCTGAGGCATATCAGCGGTGTCCCACATCTGGTCGCTTTCGCCCGTCTTCAGGTTGAAGGGGGCGGCCTGTTCGAGTTTCCAGTCTCCGACGCTGTAGAGGTTTGCTTTCCCGTTTGATGCGCCGATCAGCAGGTAACGGCCGTCGGGCGAAAAAACTGCAGCCCGATTTTCCTCCCCGGTTTGTATAGTGGTTACTTTCGACCAGTCGGAAGTTTTCCAGATCGTCGCGCCGGTCGCCAGAAACTTACCGTCGGGACTGAAAGCCAGCGACCACACGTTCTCTTCCGCCTGCAGATCTTTTTCACGGTCACCGGTGGACGGGTTGAAGACGGCAACCGTCTCAGTTCCGGTGCAGGCGGCCAGCCTTTCGCCGTCGGGGGAGGCGGCCAGGGAAGGAAAGGCCGCACGCCCGAATTGGCTCCCGATATTGAGTGTGACCGTCTCACGGGTGATTTTTTTGCTGTCACCGGAAAGGTCAAAAACGCGTACCTGCGTGCTGCGATCGGACAGGGTTGCCAGCCGGTCCACCTGTGGTATAAATGCCAGGACAGTGGGGTCGGCCTTAATGGTTTTGAGCTCTTCTCCCGACTCTATATCGACCACTCTGACCATCCCCCGGGTCGTGCCGTGTGCCAGTCGTTTCTGATCGGCGCTGACGTCGCTGCCCAGAGGCATTCCCATCGCGGCGGCCGCCCCGCCGATTTTTCTGATTTTTTGTCCGGAAGAAGTATCCCACAGGGTCACTTCTCCGCCGGCGGTTATGAGCTTTTCCCCCTCATCGAGCAGGTGCAGACCCCATATTTTCTCGTTGTCATCCTCAACCTGGCAGAGGATTTGGGGGCCGGGAACGTCCGCCTCCCATTCCCCCAGCAGCCAGATGCCATCCTTTCGAAGAAGGGCGCCGCGGAAGCGGCCCTCGTCGGAACTGAACACAACCTTTGCTTCCTCCCCTTCATGTTCACATGAAAGCATGCCGGCGCCTTTGAGGGCGGCAAACTCTTCTTGTATCCTGGCACCCACCTCCGGCAGCGATGCCATTCTGGGCATCTGTTCCTCGAAAGACATCGCCTTCCACTCCGACAGAGGTATATCCCACAATTTATCGGCTTTGGGATTGATCTCAATGCGCGTTTCGCCCGCACTGTGCTCCTCCTCTTTAATCATCATATCGGGGTGTTTCTCGCTCCATTTGAAAAACCCCTCCATAACTCCGGTGGCTATTTTGGCCTGGATATCCTCCTGGGAGATGGCCATCAGGGCATTCCAGTCGTCGGCCTCTGCGGCCTCAACAGCCAACTGGAAGGCCTGTTCGGGGCCCTTACCGGCCCGTTTTCTCGCCGTCGCGTCGCCCATTCCGTCCGAGCCGTCTCCGCTACGGAACAGCATGAACCCGCCGATGGCCAGAACCAGGATCAACAGCACTCCGCCGCCGATGCCAATGAGTTTCCACGGAGGTCCGCTTCTCCCGCTCGGCTCGGCAGGCGGACTCTGGAAGGCCTGTCCTGTGTCGAAGTTGTATCCACACTGCATGCAGACGACCGCCCCCTCCTCGACCTCGGCCCCGCATTCGGCGCACAGTACCGTTTCCTCGGCCGGGGGCTCCTCCGGTACGGGTTCCTCGGATGCGGGAATCGCGATTACTTTTCCGCAACCTGGGCATTTCGCTTTCTTCCCCGCCGCATCATCCGGCGCGCGGAGTACCTTCCCACAACTGCACTTGATTCTGATCGGCATGGTTCACCTCCATTCAGATAAGACTCCGGGTTCTGATGCACTTGTACGGTTTATCGGGATCATACAGCAGGCCGATCGGCTCGCCGTTTTTTGCCTTTTTACGCGCCATTTCGAGTTCGGGCCCAATGGCTTGATAGGTGTGAACGCGCTCTTCCCCGTCGGCATGGAAGGAGACCGTGACGTTCACGGGAAATTTTCCGGAGGCTAAATTACGCAACTCATCAACGGCCTCCGAAACATTATCGTCCACCGACTGGACGACCCCTTCAGTGAAAACTCCTTGACGGAGAAGTTTGACAATGCGTCGTCGCTTGAACCAGGTGACCACGAAGAAAATAGGACCGATGCAAGCAAATAACCCCGCAATGGCCATCTTGGGGTCCTCCTTGGGGAGGCCATCCACACCGGGAAGTAGGTCCACGCCAAAGATGGCCACCCATGGAAACATCATAAGAGTAAGGCCGCCGCCAAGGATAAGGGCAAACACTGCGGCCCCATAATAAAACTTTGACACGGTCAGATCAGTGCTGAGCGCCTGTTTACGGAGTTCATTGGGCACGTCACGCGGCGGAGACTGCTGAACAATTCTTTCGATCTCTTCCAGGGGCAGAGCCATTGTTTATCCTCCTTTATGTTTCAATTAGTGAATCCACGAGCATTATTTCATCCACGTTATCCGGGTTATACAACAAACCGACCTTTTGATTTTTCTTCGCCTTTTCCACGGCAATATCAACATCTTCTCCGTACCCCTTGTACGACCCCGACCGTTTACCCTGCGGGGTCTCGAAAGAAACCACAACCCGGTATTCAAGTGAGTGTGAGGAAGGCGTACCACGCCGGTTACCGGTGAGGGCAGCCCCCGTCTCATTGATCTTCTCCACCTCTCCCCGCGCGAAATGGCCGCGTGAGAGCAACCGGAAAGGACGCTGCCGCGCTCGAATGAGAAGGGGGGTCAGGATGCTGCCTGGCAGCAAAGCAATAATTCCCAGCCATCGCCGGAAATCGTGATACTCGAAGAACACGCCAAGGGTGGTCATGATGCCCACAAGAAGCAAGACACCACAGGGAATGAATGCTCCGCGGGTCGTCACCCCCCGGGCCAGAGATTCGTTGACTTTCACTCGGGCCCACCGCGGAATCCGTCGCGGCGGCGATTGCATGAGAAAACCCCCTATCTCCTTCCGGAGAGAAGACATGTCCACCCTTTTCCCGGCAAAGCTCCCGGCAGCACGACGAGAAAGTTCCAGCAGTTTCTCGATTTCGTCCACATCAAGTATTTTCCCACGATGAGACATCAGAGCATTTCCGTTAGCTTCCATACGCAGGTCCGGATTTTCGACCAAAAACTCACGCACTTCACGATTCAGATATCGACGGACTTCGGACTTGTTTTCCCCAAAAAGAACAAACCGCTTGTTGAAATCGGGATCATCTGGAAAATCAATATCCTGCCCACCTAACTTTTCCCCAAACCAGTCTCTGATTTTCCTCTTGGGGCGGAGCACGAACTCCGGCAAATCCAGCGCCCCCCCCTGCAAGATGATGATCGTGTTGTGCTGTCCAGTGTTGTTCCGAAAATAGGAGTAATCCAGCACATGTAAGGACAAATCCTCTCCCTCGCCTGCCAAATACCGTTTGATGACACGCATCGTTTCGGGTCCCTGTTCAAAAAGGTTCATCCCCAGGTCATAGATGAACGTGGCTTCCGATGTGTCCCGAACCTCCAGGCCCAGTCTCTCGGCCATATCTTCCGCTGAAGCCCTCTTAGAGAGAAGGCTTATGAGAATCTTCGCAAGAATCCCAAGAACGCTAATTCCCAGCAAACAGTACACTGCGATCACAAATATCTGAAAGCCTGACGGCATCTTGATTTCCTCGATTAGAGTAAAATGTGGGTCACGACACACCGTTCCGGATTGTCCGTATTATGCAAAATACCAATACTCTTCTGGTTCGTTTTCTGGTTTCTGGCTACCATGGCCTGCACGCGGGATGCTCCATAACTGTACTCGTGCTTTTTGCCATCGACATCGAACGCAATAGTAACACAACTGTGACGGAGCACGTTTCCCATCCCGTCAAGCCCCACCCATTTGCCCGCCTTACGGGTGCTCTGACTCGATACTGAAACAACTTCTCCGTGCGCTAACTTTCCGCTGCGCACGAGCCACCAGACCTTACGACGGCCCCACCATAGAAATTCCGTGAACCACGTCCTACTTGATCATTAAATATTCAGCGTTCCACGCGGCATCCCCGCCGAGCCTTGTGCCGGTGGGATGAAGATCAAGTTTTAAGTCATAAATTTATAGACCGTAGCCGCTAATGCGCCCTGCCCGCCCTTCCTCGGGAGCGACGGGCAGGGCGCATTAGCGGCTGAAGGTGTTGGTACAACTCTTTGTCGCTTTTGATCTTCATTCCACC
>JAGYMJ010000534.1 GCA_018400625.1 Planctomycetota bacterium | reverse complement strand
TAGCACTTGATCTTCATTCCACCGGCACAAGGCACGGTGGGGATGCTACGGCGCCGAACAGGGTTTAGCGCTCGTTAAATAACGCCTTATGCTAAGAGTGAGTAACATATATGCTCTTAAAACAATTGCTTACGTAATCATTAAGCCTGGGATTAAGTTTCCTTCCTTGATAACATCTCCAAAATCGATTATATTGCTACACGTTGTATGCTATCTTTTCTCGTAATTGACCATAATAAGTTATACATGACAACGAATAGACGCATTAATCTTTGCCTGGAGTCAGAGAAATGCTGGGAACAAAGCCTTTTAATTTCGTGTATTTTATTCTTGTTATTCTTCTTTTCACGATGACTGTTTATGGAGAAAATCCTGTGTTTAAAAGTTATATGGACGTACAGTACGGAAAGCATGAAAGAAACACGCTGAATTTTTGGGAGGCCCGGGGGGATGGGCCCCGACCTGTTCTGGTGCTTATCCATGGCGGCGGATGGACAAAAGGCGGTAAAACAAATTCAGTGTCCGGGGGCCGGCCTTTCCTCGAAAAAGGAATATCTTATGTCACGATCAACTATCGTCTGAGCAGTGACGCGCCTCTGCCGGCACCCGTGCTTGATGCCGCCCGCGCCATACAATTCCTGCGATCTCAAGCCGAAGATTGGAATATCGATAGAGAAAAAATCGCCCTGTCGGGCGGCAGCGCCGGCGGATGCAGTTCCCTGTGGATCGCTCTGCATGAAGATATCGCTGATCCTGATGCGGATGACCCGGTACTTCGCGAGTCAAGCCGCGTAACCGCTGCCGCCGTAGGTAATGCCCAGACTTCTATCGATCCCAAAGTCGTTGAAGATTGGCTGGGGCCGAATGTGCTGAAACATCGCATGATATGGACTTCGGTCGGCGCGGTAAATATAACTGAAGCGGTCAAAAATTACGATAAATATCAACATCTTTATGTTAAATTTTCGCCGTATAACCACCTCACCGGCGATGATCCACCGATTATGTTGACGTATACACATTCGATGACCTTGCCGTCAAAAAATGCCAACCACGGTATTCATCACCCCGTCCATGGGATGAAGTTAAAAGAAAAATCCGATGAACTCGGCCATGAATGCCATGTCATCGTCCAGGACGGGCCCCGATACAGTGATTACGCCAATACTCAAGATTTTTTAATCGATAAGCTGCTGAACAGCAAGTAAAGCCATTAAATCACGAGAAATAATACATGCAAAAAACAGAACTGTCCGTCACCACCGATTACATGAGCGACCTTCTTCACCGGAAAGTTGAAAAGCATTATACCAAAAAACAGTTGAATGATCTCATGGCCTATTCGGCTTCATTAGGGGCTTCCCGGCACGAATGGGTCGCCGATACCTGGCTCCTTGATGAAGATCTGGGCGGTGACGGAGACAATAATGGTGCCGGTTTCGATTTTCTGGAAGAAGTTTGTAACGCCGCTCACAAACATGGTTTGCGTCTGGATGTCGTGCTCAAGCCCCTGGAGGGTTTTATGCCACAGCAGATGAATTCTCTCCCGGAAACCTTTCCCAAACCGGACGGTGTGCCGCTGATCCATGAAAACGGCGGAATCCTGCACTCCGTCCGCCCCTTTCTCGCTGAAAACCCTGGTTTGAGAATCATGCGCCGCCGACAGAAAAATGACGTTTCCGTTAAAGATGTTGCGGCCATACGCCTGACCAAACAGGACAACCGCCCTTTGCGCTTCTCCAAAGAAGATTTATCGGTCTGGGTCAGTCCGCTCAACGGTAAGGATAACTTCAGGAAGTATGACGGACCCATGACCGTCCAAGAGTCAAGCATGAAGATCGCCCGACATACCACGGAAAGCGCTTGCCGGGTATTGACATTTTCCGGTCTGAAACTTCCGGAAGACACGCGCTATGTCCTGGTCAGATGCGACAAAAACGATCCGCAAGGCGATTTTTGTAATGACACCCGGGACCTCATGACTCTGTTTGATGAGCAGGGCGAAGAAATCCCTACAACGCCGGCTTCCGGCCCCGTCGATCCCGAGAAACTCTACCGAAACACCCGGATTGGCGCCGAACTGGGACTGAGCCGGTATCTGAAACATCCACACGTAAGGGCCCTCATCAACGATAAAGAGGCCTTCTTTTCCCACTGCAGAGGGGCCTATAAATTCCGATCCATCAATCATATCACCATCGACCAGGCCCAGGATGCCGTGGTAAAGCTGGGCAAGCCGAAGGGGATTGTCGGTTCCATGCACCCCATTTACCCTCAAGTCAGAGAGCATTGGCTGGAACTGATAAAATTCTGCCTCGACCGAGGGGTCGACGGCGTCAATCTGCGGGTGGCTAACCACAACCGAACAATTGAGCCCTGGTACTACGGCTTCAACCCGCCCGTGCGGGAACAGATGGAATATCCAAACCATTGCGGGGAAGCGGCCCGAATCAACGGCAACGCCTGGACGCAGTTTTTAAGTGAAGCCAGGGACTATATTCACAGTCGTGGCAAAGAGGTCGGAATACATATTAATGTTGCTGTATTTACGCAATTTGCAGTCAACAAGGGAGGCCCCCTCCCCCTCAATTTTGAGTGGCAATGGGAAAAATGGATCGAGGATATCGCTGACTATATCGAGTATCGCGGGATAGGTCTGTTCAAGGGCAAAAATAACTCCAAGGCCAAAGAACCTCCCATGAGGCTGGAACATGTCCTTTACATCCTTGATCATATCGGACTGGTCGCCAGAAAAGCCGGCGTCCCCTTTATGCTGCAGAGTTCGCGAATGACCGACCAGCAGCATTTTGACGGCTCCACCAATCGGCTGGAGAACCAGATGAAATGGGTACAGGAACATCCCGACATCACCCATTATAATCTTTATGAAACGGTTGCATTCACCCGCCTGACAGATGACGGACGGGTCGAAGGCAGCCCGAACATCCGCGATGCCGTCAAAAGACAATGGCATTCCTGATTAATCGAAATCACTTTTTTTATCGGAGAAAATCATATTTATGAACCAACAACAGAACGCTCAAAGGCCCAACGTTATATTATTGACCGATGATGAACATCGTTGGGATTTCTATAATGGGGGGGTCTCTGATGATCTTGAAACCCCGACGATCGACCGTCTTAAACAAAACGGGGTCACTTTTCCCAATGCGATATCTAACTGCCCCGTATGCATGCCCACACGTTTCACCTGGCTGACGGGGCTTTACGGCAGCCAATCACCTGCCGGGCCCCGAAATGCTAAAGACTGGCCGCTGGGGCACCCCACGCTGGCCCACGCTTTGCAGCGTGCCGGCTACTCGACAGCGCTCATCGGCAAACTTCACGCCTACAGAGGCTATTCAACGAAGGAACATTCCGTGATGAAAACGGAAACCCATGAGAGAGGGTTTGATGACGTTTTCTCATCTTGTGCCGCCGCCGCAAGTGTTAAGGGAAGCCCTTATTATAATTATCTGAAAAGTCGGGGACTGGATGACTTTATCACATTAAAGAAACGCAAAAAAAATGCGCATGAAAAACTGGCCGGCGATGCCCCCTCGGCGAAGGCCCCGGAGGACCGCTACGACAACTTCATCTGCCGGGAGGCTATACGCTGGCTCCAGGAGGACCGAACCTCTGAGAAACCGTTTTTCCTGCATGCTTCATTCACAAAGCCGCATTTCCCGCTGGACCCGCCGGAACCTTTCTTCAGCAAATACAATCCCGAGGACATGCCGCCGCCGGCTGGAGTGGATGATCCGGAAAGAATAAAATACTGGCAGCAAAAAAGAGCCGTTTACTGCGGACTTGTCGAATATACCGATCGCTGTATGGGCCAATTGCTCGATGTCGTCGAAGAACAGGGACTCATGGAAAATACCATCATTATCTTCACCAGCGATCATGGGGACATGATGGGCGACCACGATATGTATTTCAAGCTGAAACCTTATGATGGCTCAGTGCGCACGCCAACGGTTATATATGACCCCGCTTCCCAACGCGACGGGGGCACTGTTTTGAATGACATGGTGGAAGCGGTGGACATCCCCGCAACAATTCTGGAAGCGTGCAGTGATGAACACCTTCAGGAAGCCATGCCCTGCTCGCCCGGCAGATCTTTCCTGCAGTACGTGAGAGGGGATAAGGATGCCCACCGCCAATGGGCATATTCTGAATTGGGGCATCTATGTGAGGACGGAAACCCCTGGCGCCTGGCCCGTACGCCGGAATGGAAATATGTTTTTGCACCGAAAGGGGATATGCTCTTCAACATGATGGACGATCCTTTTGAGACAAAAAACCTTATCGATGATGAAAGTCAACTCAAAAAAATTAATCATATGAGGGGGCTTATACTTGAAAGGATGGGGTCTCTACCTGTCCCCCCGGCCACGCTGGAATGCAATACGGACCCGGATGACCCCAAGTCGCTTAAGACCTGGTTCTACAAGGGAATTATCAACAATGCCTGAAAACACTGATAATTATATACTTTCCGGTCTGAATGAGAGCCAGATCGAAGCCGTAACTTTCGGCGATGGGCCGCTGCTTGTCGTTGCCGGCGCAGGGAGCGGGAAGACTCGGGTCATCACCCACCGGATCGCCTACTTGATCGAGCGGGGGGCTGCACCTGAGGAAATTCTCGGAATTACTTTTACCAATAAAGCCGCAAAAGAAATGGAACGAAGAGTGGGGGAGATGGCCGGTGAAGGGGTGATGCTCAGGACATTCCACTCTTTCTGCGCGCTGGTGCTCCGACGTCAAATACATCACCTCGGACTCGACAGTTCCTTCTCGATCTATGACCGGTCGGACTCCCTGAAAGTGGTCAGGCGGGTGTGTAAGCAGTTTGAACTTGACCCTGAACAATATAAACCGGCAGATATGCTGAACCGGATCAGTGCGCACAAGGACGGCGTGGAGCCGCCGGAAATCGCAGCAGAAAAAGCGGTCAGCGAATGGGATGAACAAGCCGCGCGCGTTTATGCGAAATATGAGCTCACGCTCACCGACAGTAACGCGCTCGATTTCGATGATCTGCTGGTTAAAACCGTGCTGCTTTTCAATAAGCATCCTGAAGTGCTCGCAAGATATCAAGGCCAATATAAATACCTGCTCGTCGATGAATATCAGGATACAAATTATGTTCAGCACCTGATAGCAAAAGCGTTGCAGGGCAGACATCACAATATTACAGCCGTGGGAGACCCCGACCAGACAATTTACACCTGGCGTGGTGCGCGTATGGAAAATATCATGCGTTTCCAGGAGGAGTTTCCCGGGGCCAGGGTTATTAAGTTGGAGCGCAACTACAGGTCCACCGCCAATATTCTGAATGCTGCCTCTTATTCAGTCGCGCATAATATCAACCGGCATGAGAAGGTTTTATATACTCAATCCGGCAGCGGCTCCCCCGTGGAAGTCGTGGGCCATTCGGGAGCCGCTCAGGAAGCGGAATGGGTGGCAAAAACAATCAATAAACATGTTCAACGTACCGAGTCATTCCCCTCCATCGGCATCCTCTACCGCACAAAATACCAATCCGGGGAGTTCGAGGCCGCACTCTCCAAACATGGCGTTCCCTATCAGGTCGTTGATACGACCGGCCTGTTCGAACGAAAAGTCGTGAAGGACATCGCTGCCTACCTCCATCTTGTCGTCAATCCTAAAGATAATGTGGCCCTGCAGCGCATCATCAATGTTCCCACGAGAGGCATAGGCGCAAAGACACTGGACCGGGTGACCAAAGTCGCAGAAGCCACCGGGATGCCGATTATGCCTGCCATACTCGATGGTGCCCATCAACAGGAACTCCCCCCGCGAGCCCGGAAAGCCGTGGACAATTTTGTCGCTTTATATAATCATCTCTCCGAAGAGTGTTTTAATGCATCGAGTGTGAGGGGGGCTGTGGAAAGGGTGATCAATGAAACGGACTACCTCGCATCGATCAAAGCCGACGAGCGTGAAGAATCAAGGGAACTTTTGGATTATTTTCTGGGGTTTGCCGAACAGTATCAGGAACAGGAGCCGGAGGGCGATTTAACCGGCTTTATGGAACTGAGTGTCCTGGCAAGCGATGTGGACGCCTGGGAACCTGATACCGGATCCGTATCCCTCTTAACCCTCCATTCCGCGAAAGGACTGGAGTTTGATATGGTTTTCCTTGTCGGCGTGGAAGACAGAATTTTGCCCCATTCACGCGCTTTGGAAGACAGGGATGTGATGGGAGAGAGCGAAGCCATGGAGGAGGAACGGCGGTTGTTCCATGTCGGCATGACGAGGGCACGTAAAACTTTGTATATAAGCTATGCCAATGAACGTATGATCAGGGGACAATATGAATACACCGGAGAATCGCCGTTCCTGCAGGAACTGCCTTCAGACGGCGTTTCATGGGAGAAAGGCCCCCGCGCCGGCGGTTTTAGTCTCACATCCGCCAAAGGGCGCTGGAGCCGAAAAAGCAGCGGCGTAAGCCGGTCTAAAAAGAAAAAATCACCGAAATTGAAGAAGGCAAAGATTAAGAAACGAGCCCCCGAAAAGCATGCGGCGAATAATCCGGAGGATGCGGATTTGCAGCCCGGCAAGAAAATCCAACATGATAAATATGGAGAAGGTACCTTGGTCAGCATCAACCGGGCCGGTGAAAAAAAGCTGCTTAAAATCGATTTCCCTGAGTATGGCGTTTTAACCATTCTGGAGTAGCGGAGGCAAATAGCCTGTGAGGGTTTTCCTGCGCTCCCGGACACTTATGTTTTTTTTACTGGCGCTGAAGTTTTGGTGCCGTCCCCCACCGGGGACTCTTGCCTGGGGGAGTGTACAGAGATAAGTCTTCAGTGAACCCCGTCTCACTTGATCACCACCGTGGCCTGTGCCGGTGGGATGATGATTAAACACT
>JAGYMJ010000533.1 GCA_018400625.1 Planctomycetota bacterium | reverse complement strand
CTGTGCCTGCCTGTGCGTCGCACGCAGACAGGCACAGGGCACGGTGGGGATGCTCCGTGGTTCACTGAGGACTTACATTCAACGACACATTTCATGCAAGTCCAAACTGAATCCTGTTATTATCCCGCCGCAGCGGGCACATATCTTTGCAGAAAATTTTTTCACGCGAAAAAGAGTTTCAGGGTGACAATTTCCTTGGGTTTGACCGTCATCTCAAGAAGATGTCCGGTCTCCTTCAATGGCAGTTCGCCGCCGTGCGGTGTTTCGTCCAGACGGCAGCGGAGGGCCCGGAGTAATTTTCGTTCGAACCGGATGCCGGCCGGACGGACGGTATCAAGCGCATTAAAAAAACGCAAAATCACGCCGTCAGCGGCTTCGCTGCGTTTGAAGGCCGACAGAACAAGGGTTTCGGAGTTGAAACTCATACCACAACAACTGACGGCGGGTTGTGAGTATAACCGATTGTATATCGGCAGGTTATAATCAAAGGCGCGTCCTGCAAATTCAGAATCGAGCAGAAAACCTCGATGGAACAGCAGCCCGTACTCTCGCTCCCATCGTCCGGGCTCATTCCCGTTCTCGGCGGAATACTCGTGCAGAGGACAGTCGAGCGGACTCGTTCCCCACAGCAGATTCGAGGCTCTCAGCAAGGTCAGCGTCAAAGCGCCGTTGCGGTGAAAGGTGTATTCCGGCATGCCACGGTTAAGCACGGCAAAGCCGGCATCACCATCGCTGATCGATGTAAAAGACTGCGCACAATAGCGATTGACATCATTGGGAATCCGGCGTTTATCGACGTACCGATAGCTATCCGACAAGGGTGCGCGCTCCACGACATCAAAAGGGGTGTGAACATGATTGCCGGCGTTTTCCATTCCGCTGTCGAATACCGCCCGCAGACAAACACGCTGCAATTGATTGTCCAAAACTGTGTGGAAATAGAGTATGGGATCGCCCTTTTTCAGGGTAATGAACACATCGACTCCACATCGCGCCTTCTCCGCCAGAGGCCTCATGTCGTCGTCGATTCCCGCCGGTGCTTCAATAAAACCGGACACCCGCACAGACGCGCTGGTGGGCAGGTCTTCTTCCAGCCCCATCGAAAGCGGCGTGAAATAATAACGCGAACGCTTCAGCAGCGGCGCAAAGGCATAAAGATTCCCCGAATCCATTTCCGCTTCGATGCGATGCAGTCGGTGATACCGCCTGCCCGAAGTCTTGTCGGTAACGTCCAACATGCCGTCCGCACCCACTTCAACGCAAAGAAAATCGTTTTCAAGGCGTCCCGCTCCAGAATAGAGCGATGGGGAGCCGGCCGGCTTCATCTGGTTTTCCACGGCAACGGCATCGAGAAACTGGTTGGCGTGGTTATCGCCGGTAATCAATTCGTACGAAAGCAGATTAAGTGCGAACGGATCCAGCCTGACGGGACCGAACTCGACGGTCAGTCTTTTGTGTGGAATTTTTTCAGGAATACCGTATTCCGAAAGCCGCGGCCAGGAGACCTCCTCCATCTCCACCAGAGCGGCTTCATAGACTTCAGTGCCGCACCGGACAACAATTTTGCGAATCAGATCCGTTGTCAATGGGGTAAACAGGACGAGTCGGATGACCTCAAGGCGCTCATGCGGAGAGGGGTTGAAAATGGTGATCGTTCGGGACTCCGCCGGGTCTTGATAATGATAACGTTCGCCGACAAGGGCATCAAGGCCTTGCCCGGAAAGATAGGAGCTGATTTCAAGACTCCGCCGCAACCGGTTGTGAATGTCATCAGCAACGACATCGGTGTGACATCCGGTAATCGAGTCATGGGGGTGTGCCTGGACAAGGAGCCGCCAGGCCCGGTTCAAATCCCTATCCGGATAGGCGCTGCCGTTCAGCCATGCGATCGTTGAGAGCGGTTCGGCGCAGCCGGAGAGTTCACTTTCGCATTGACGGTTGAGTCTTTTCAACCCCATTCTGGACGAAAAAGTGCCGTCAAGCAAGGGTGTTCGGATTTGTTCACCCACGATTTCATAGTCCACCTCATCCCAAGGGATGGCCTCGACGAAGCTTTCGAAATCGGTATGGATGATTTCTACATCGGGAAATTTCTTTTCAGTCGCGGCTATCACGCCGGCGATATCGGGCTGCGGCAGCGAGTGATCGACTCCATGCATGAACAACAATGCGCCGAATCTTGCGCGGCTCTTCAATTCCCTGACGGAATGAAAGGCACGACTAAAAGTGGCGGGATCGGCGGGGTCCGCTCGACAGAAGGAAGAATATCCGCTGTTCAGGAGCAAGGCTTTGACCCTTGTGCCGTCGGCGCCTCGCCAATAACCTTCGTTTGGGGTTTGCGAATCTTTGAGGATCCCACGCATTAAAACCGCGGTTTCGATACCGAAGCCCGCAAGAATCTGTGGAGTCTGTGAGACATGCCCGAAGTTGTCGGGCAGATAACCGATGCTCGCCCGGCCGCCGTATTTTTCGACATCCTGCATACCCATCATCAGGTTGCGTACAAACGACTCGCCGCTGACCAGTTGTTCGTCCAGAAGGGTGTAAAAAGGCCCGATACGGAGCCGGCCGGAAGCGATGAGCGATTTCACCTTTTCTGCATCTTCACCACGGGCTTCAAGATAATCCTCGACCGGTAATGTCTGCCCGTCCAGATAAAATGAGTGGTAGCCGGGATTTGCAGCAAGAATCGCTTGAATCCGCTCAAAAACCTCATAAAGTCGGAAACGGTATATTTCGAGCGAAAGATACCACTCCCGATCCCAATGCGTGTGCGTAATCAGATATCCTTTGTATTTCATGGCAGCTCTTGAGTAAAATATTGATTGAACCCCTTTCACCTCTTCCAGAGTCTCTTTATTTTCTTGGTTCCTTCAGGTGATGCCGAATGAGTTTACCGAATCGATCAGGCTTCTGGAAACCGCCGTATGTGGGCGAAAAGGACATGGTATGGCGCTCATCCGCACGCACACGCTGGCGGCAGATATTGAAATACCATGGGTAGTCATGCGTGGGCTTGAAGCCGGCGACACCGTCGAAAGGATCAACGTCGCGTCGGTCTTTTCCTGCGATCGGGATACGCACCTCAGCGGACCAGTAATCGTCGCCAATGTGCGTGGCCACCTGGGCGTTCGATGACCATGCAAACTCGAGTTTCCCATCTTCATGACTCAAGTCCGTCAGGGCGCCCGCGGGGCTGATAGCAAGCTGGTAGTAGGAGTGGACCTGCGTCTCGATCAGGATTTCCACCACATCCCCCTCCCAGATGCTCGGTTGATCCTCTTTCGTGGCCGTGATATTAACCGTGTCCTCCTCACGATCTTTGCAATAGATGCCGAAATACAGGTTGTTGTCCGCCCACCCGGCGG
>JAGYMJ010000532.1 GCA_018400625.1 Planctomycetota bacterium | reverse complement strand
CGTCCCACCGGCACAGGGCCCGGTGGGGTCACAACGTGGTTCACTGATGACTTACATATTTTCATACACGGTAGTAAAAAATTTCAAGGTCAGTATATACGCTGTTTCCTGCCCTGTCAAATGACGGTTTACGGTATTTTTGAATGATTTACCGCATCGGCATTTGATGCAGGACTTCGGGGAGTTTCTGCCGGAGGCAAAAAAGACCGGCGCTTGACACAACAAGAAAAGGGGGGTATAGTGACCTTATAGTATTTTACCACAGTGTATAAAATATAATGTTAGAATGTAAGTCCTCAGTAAACCCCGTAACATCACCACCGTGCTCTGTGCCTGTCTGCGTGCGACGCACAGGCAGGCACAGGGCACGGTGGTGATGAGGCAACGGATTTCACGAATATCTCACCTTAATGTTACCTTTCTCCACCACATTCGTTTTGACTGAGAGAAAGATGTTGGTATAATCTTCTTTATGGAAAAGAAAGAACAGATTAAAAATATTATCCGGGACTTTCACCTAAGGAACCCATTCGATGTCGTTCCCAGGGATATCGAGGTCCCAATTGATACCGCTAAGATTATAACAATCATTGGAATAAGACGTTGCGGCAAAACATCTATCCTGCATGATGTTATTAATAAACTTTCCGAAAAGGTCGATAAAACACGTATTCTTTTCATAAACTTTGAAGATGAAAGGCTGGACCTTTCCCTTAAAGAGCTCGATTTGCTGGTTCAGGGCTTCAGAGAACTTTATCCCGAACATGACCTATCCCAATGCTATTTTTTCTTTGATGAAATTCAGAACGTAGAGGGCTGGGAAAAATTCGTCAGGAGAGTTTATGACTCCGTAACAAAAAATATCTTTCTCACCGGTTCTAACTCCAAACTTCTGGGCTCAGATATCGCTACAAGCCTGCGGGGAAGGACGCTGAGCTTTGAAGTTTTTCCACTCAGTTTCAAAGAATATTTGCGGTTTAATGAAATCGAAATAGACCTTTATTCGTCCAGCTCCCGGGCCCGGATCAGGAACGCACAGTCTCAGTTTCTGAAAGACGGTGGATTCCCTGAGACCATCTTTTTGGAGGAAAGATATCGTATACCTCTTCTTCAGGAATATTTCAACGTGCTTCTTTATAAAGACCTTATCGAACGATATTCAATATCAAATACCGTAGCGCTTAAGTATTTTCTGAAAAGGCTGACTGCCTCCTCAACCAAACAGCTGTCCATTCACAAGATCTATAATGAGTTGAAATCAATCAATTTGAAAATAGGGAAAAACACTCTCTATGATTTTCTGGATTATGCCTCGAGCGTCTATTTCGGGCTGGTTTTATATAAATATGATCCCTCTTTAGCCGCCCGTCAGCTTGGGGAGAAAAAGATTTACTCTGTCGATACAGGGCTTTGCAACGCTATCGAATACCGTTTTAGCGAAGATGCCGGGAAAGCTCTTGAGAATGCCGTATTCCTGGAGCTGCGGCGAAAGGGGGCCGAGTTGTTTTTTCTGAGAAGTGAAAAGAGTGAATGTGATTTTCTGATGCTTGATCGTGGAAAAGTGTTGACTGCTATACAGGTTGCCTATGATATAAGTGATGGTGTGACCAGAAAGCGTGAACTGAAAGGGCTAATCGAGGCCTGCAGACGCTTTGATCTGGCTAAAGGTACAATAATTACCGCCGAGACCCTGAAAGAATTTCAGTGGGAAGGAATCCAGGTCAATATGATCCCGTTTTACAGATTCTTTACGGCTGCGGATTAACGGCAGGAACGACAGGAACGACGGGAACGGCAGTTGTGAGTTGAGAGTTGTCAGTTGAGAGTAACGGCAAAGGCAACGGCTGGAATCACACGGAGACACTAAGAACACGGAGAAAGGCAACGGCAAAGAATAGGGTTAAAAGAAAACGGAAAAGACAAAGACAACGGCAGTTTAAGCTGATAAGCTGTTGAGAAGTTAACGGAAAGGAACGGATGAAGGAATAAAAGAGGGAAAGAGGGAACGTGTCGTTTAATCTGAGAATTTTTTCCATGCCTGAATTTATACCGCACATCGAAAAAATCCTGACAGCACTCGCTATGCCCGTCGGCCTGCTGTGGATATTCCTGTTCGTCCTTTTTCTCCTTGTCCGGCGGAGTAAACAAAAATTCATGGCCCTGATTATTTTCCTCGTATGGATCGGATTGTCCTTCGCGGGAAATGATTACGGCGGCGCTTTTATCACAGCTCAACTGGAACGACCATACCGCGATATCGAACCGCTCGAAGAAGAACCCTTCGATGCTGTTGTGGTGCTTGGAGGCGGAACCTCCCTGACTCCCAGCGAAAAACCGCAGCTCGCAGAGGCCGGCGACCGGATCGCACTGGGGGCTCGACTCTATCATGCCGGGTTAACACCACTGTTGGTGGCTGCAGGGGGAACTGAGCTTGAAGGGGCAATTGATGCCGCCGAACTCTGGCAGCAGCTTAACGTGCCTGAAGAAGCTATAATAAAAATTGGCGGCCGAAATACCGCCGCCGAAATGCAAGAACTCGCCGAATTCATCAAAGAAAAAGACTGGACAGGTAAACGTCTCGGACTGGTCACATCCGCTGCACATATGTCAAGAGCGCTGAGACTCGCCAGAGATAATGACCTCTCGCTGCTCCCACTGCCCGCCGATTTCAAAAGCACCTGGCCGAAGTTCCGACCCGCTCGCCTCATACCCTCCGGCAGCGGTCTTTACAGAACTGAAAGAGCGACCAAAGAACTGCTGGCGAGAGTGGTGGGGAGGTGAGTTGAGCTCAAAAGCAACGACAACGACAACGGCAAAGACTGTCCACGGATTACACGGATTTTCACGGATTGACGACGGAACGAAGGCGATCACACAAAGACACAGAGAACACGGAGAACGGTAGCAAAACAGAGGGTAATGAACAATTATCAATGAACAATTATCAATGAACAATTATCAATTAAACGGACTAAAAGACCGAAAGACGCTAAGAACAGAAACGATTATCAATTAATTTTCTTCCTTGCTGTGTTAGGTGTTTGCTGATAAAATAGATAATAGAAGCCCGGATTGCGACACTGTTGGATGACTAATCGCAGACATGGAACATTTTTCGCCGGTGTTTTTTTCGATAACAAGAGAAGTAACGATGGATAATAAGACGTTCGAAAATTTTAAAGAAAAAATAGTCGACAGGCTGAAACCGCTTGATCCTGAAAAAATAATCCTTTTCGGCAGCTATGCCCGCGGTACGTCAGATGAGGAAAGCGATGTGGATTTATATGTGGTAACCAAAGATGATGTTATCCCAGAAAGTTATAAAGAAAAAAGAAAATATGTCAGAGAAGTCTCCAGGAGAATAGAGGATATAAGAGAACAAATAGGCGTGGACCTGCTGGTC
>JAGYMJ010000531.1 GCA_018400625.1 Planctomycetota bacterium | reverse complement strand
ATTTGTAGTGCAGAAATACCGCTCCACCGGGACAAGCCCGGCGGTAACGTTTCTCACTGAATATATACGGGCAGGTTGCGTGCTTCGGGCGGTTACACTTGTTGAATGTTTTTTCTTGAATATCTGGGCCGATACAAGTATATTCATGTTTTGCAAAAATGTCAGGGTGCGAGAAAATGGACAGCATTGAACAAAAAATTTTGGCGTCCGCGGCTTTTACCGAGATACTTGAGAGACTCGGAAGCGGTGATTCAGTGGATGTAAGGGGGCCCTGCGGCAGTGCGGCCGCCTTGCTTATCGCTGCGACTATGCGGGGTCTCGACTCAACAGGGCTGGTTATCTGCCCGGGTATCCAGTATGCCGAAGAATTCACAGAAGACGCGGCTGTTTTCAACCCCGACATTGCCTGCCGCTTTCCGGCTCTTGAGTCAGTTAACGCGGATATGCGGGCGGAGGGGGGGGATAAAGCACCTGACAGCGCCATCGTGCGTTCAAGATTGAAAGTGCTCAGGCATTTACTCTTTGGTCCTTCGGGGACAGACCACAAGGACGGTGAATGGTTTGAGCCGCGGGCAGGCACCAGGTTGGTCTGCACGAGCATCAATGCCGTTGTGCAGCCGGTCAGGAACCCGGATGAACTGAAGTATCATTCGCTGAACCTGGCGAGAGGCACGGAAAAACCGCCGCGCGAAATTGTTGAATGGCTCGTCGATAAAGGGTTCATCAGCATGCCGCAGATCACTATGCCCGGCGAATACAGCCTTCGGGGGGGCATTCTGGACATTTTCCCACATGGCGCTGATATGCCGGTAAGAGTAGAATTCTTCGGCGATGAAATCGACAGTCTGCGCATTTTTGATCCACAGACCCAACGCTCACAGGACCGAATATCCGAATGCCAGGTGCTGGCCGGACCCGCGCTTGACGGTCAATTTGAGGGGCAGGCGGAAACATCACGCGCGCATCTGCTGGAATACCTCCCCAAAAACTCTTACGTCTTCCTGATAGAACCCGCGGAACTGTGGCTCAGGGGCGGGGAATTGGCGGGTCATGATGCCGATGCCGGCGCTTTTTTCACACCGCAGGAAATAAAACACTTGCTCGGAAGCCATATCACAGCCGCTTTTATCCATAAAAATGAACCTGAAGGCAAAAATGAAATCGAGATGAGCTGCGAACAGCGTGATGTTTTCGGGGTCGATATATCCAACATGGTCGATGAGCTGGAGCGGATATCACGGGATAAAACCACCGTCATACTCTGTGCCCAGGATGCTGAAAAAGATCGACTGAATGCACTGCTGAAGGAAGAAAAAGCCGGCATCGGGGATCGGCTGATCTACCGCAACGGGCGTTTGAACCATGGAGTAATATTCAACTCTCCCCCCCTGGCCGTCATCCCGCACCATCGGCTTTTCGGACGCTACAGGCAGCGGCGGATATTGCGTCATGATGAGAAAGCAAGCCCGGTATCAAGCACCGAACAGCTCACACCAGGCGATTATGTGGTGCACGTGCAGCACGGTATAGGCCGGTTCGAGGGGATGGAAGTGCTCGACCAGGGCGGACGCAAAAGGGAACATATCAGGATAGAATTCGCCGATCAGGTCAAGATATTTGTCCCCGCCGACCGGTTGGAGCTTGTACACAGGTATATCGGTGTAGGCGGCAGACCACCGCGGTTGAGCAAGATCAGGGGCCGGTCGTGGCAGAACGCACGTAAAAAAGCTGAGAAAGCGGCGGAGGACCTGGCGGCGGAATTGCTGCGCATCCAGGCCGTAAGACAGGCGCAGGAGGGGATCGAGCACCCGCAAGACGATAAGTGGCAAAAACAGTTTGAGGCCGAGTTCCCCTACGAGGAAACCGAAGACCAACTGGCGGCCATCAAGGCCGCTAAAGCGGACATGCAAGACCTCAGACCGATGGACCGGCTGGTGTGCGGCGATGTGGGATACGGGAAAACAGAAGTCGCTATGCGTGCGGCTTTCAAGTGTGTTTTGGGCGCTCGCCAGGTCGCCATCGTCACCCCCACAACGGTCCTCGCCCAGCAGCATGTTCGCACCTTCCGGGAAAGAACCGCCGATTATCCTGTTCGGGTTGAGATGCTCAGCCGGTTTGTTTCGCATTCAAAAACCCGTCAGACTCTGGATGCCCTGGCCGAGGGGAAAGTCGATATAGTTATCGGGACCCACCGTTTATTGCAGAAAGATGTCCGTTTCAAAGACCTGGGACTATTGGTTATCGACGAAGAGCAGCGGTTCGGGGTGAAGCACAAAGAGAAATTCAAGAAGATGCGGACATTTGTCGATATTCTTACGCTTACCGCGACCCCTATCCCGCGCACGCTGCACATGGCCATGATGGGGCTTCGTGACATCTCCGCACTCCAAACCCCGCCCCTGTCGCGTCAGGCGGTGGAGACGCATGTGGAACGCTTCGACCCCGATTTGGTACGCAAGGCCATAAGGCGCGAGCTGAAACGGGAAGGGCAGGTGTATTACGTGCACAACCGTGTCAGGAGCATTGATGCCGTGGCACGGAAAGTCCGCCGGCTGGTTCCAGAGGCCACCGTTGCTGTCGGTCACGGTCAGATGCCCGAAAAACCCCTTGCCGAGGCTATGGAAGCTTTCTGCGACGGCAAGGTTGATGTGCTCGTGAGCACGACAATTATCGAGAACGGGCTGGATATCCCCAACGCCAACACGCTCATCATTGACCGGGCGGAACTGCTGGGTCTGGCGGAAATGCATCAGATCCGGGGGCGGGTAGGACGCTATATTCACAAGGCGTACGCTTATTTCCTCACCCCCGAGAACCGGCCCGTTACCCCCGAAGCGCGGAAACGGCTGGATATTGTACGCCATTACAGTGATCTGGGAGCGGGGTTCGACATCGCCCTGCGTGACCTCGAGCTGCGCGGTGCCGGCAATATCATCGGGCCGGAGCAGTCGGGGCATATAGCGGCGGTCGGCTACAACCTCTATTGCCGGATGCTGGAACGTGCCCGCAAAGAACTGGAAGGCGAAGCGGCTCCTCCGCCCCCGGCAACCAATATCGACATCGGCATGGAAGCTTTCCTTGATGAGGAATACGTGCCGGCGTTACAGCAGCGCATCGAGATATACCTTAAACTCGCTCAAGCCGCAAATGTTGAAGATATACACGAGGCCGAACAAGAGCTCAGGGACAGGTTCGGTCCGATCCCCGAGAAGACGGACAATCTTTTATTAGAGACGGAACTCAGGGTACGGGCGCATGAAGCGGGCGTTGATTCGATCAGCCGGCGTGACGGCCGATTCCATTTTGTTTTACGGACCCCCGGGAAATTCAAGTCCCGTTTCGGCGGTTCGAATTCATCTCTAAGGATAATTCCCGGAGATCGGGCGGTTCTGCCCGTCCCTATTGAAGCAGGGGACGCCGTGAGCATGGGAAAACACCTGAAAAAGTTCTTCTCTTCGTCCTGAAAAAGAAACCGATGCAAAGATTACGTCAATGTATCCGGGGGTATCACGTGACAGCGAATGCTGGTAAGCTCTTTTTATTCTGTATCTATAAGTTCTGGATGTTCATCGTACAGCCAGTTTTGGACCCGTTCTTTAAGTTTTTTTGCGAGTTCTACCATCTCTTCAGCCTCTCCTTCAGATGCGATCCATGCGCGTTCATATCCCATTTCATTGCGTTTCTTTCTGAATGCATCGAGCCGGGCAACAATTTCTTTTTCGGCTCTAATGGTATGTCGAAGGGATTGAATTGCTCTGTAATGGTGCGACTGATCTTGCCTGATGCGGTATCCGGAAGCTGCCAGAGCAACTATTGCCGATTGGAGCGCCGCATTATAGGCAATGCTTAATTTCCAGTCAGTGCTCAAATCAGAGATAAGGCAATCAGAGATGTCTCTTTCGACGACCGAGAGAAGATCTTCAATCTCTTCTTTGGTGGGAGTATGTTTTTTAATCCAGCGGTTACTGAGCCACTGCTTCAAAGTCATCCTTATCTCCGATAATGAAAACTTTCGGGGCCTCCATAACCCTTTTCAAAAAGGGGTTTCCGGCGTTTATTTTTTCTCGAAATTCGTCAGGGTTATAGACTCGCGGGTTGATTTCTCTCTCGATTTCTTGTTGAGCCTCTTGAAGCTGTTCGACAATCCGGCCGAAACCGACGTTGCCAACCACCATAACATCAACGTCGCTGCCTGCGTCACTGTCGCCGGCAGCCATTGACCCGTAGATGAATGCGAATTCTATTTGTTCATCCAGCGGGATCAGATCCCTGCGCAGCACGTCGGTCACGCCGGAGGTTTTCATCATTATCGCCTTTAGTTCTTCATAGATCGGGCAGCGGCGGTTGGCTTTATAATGCACCTGATTACCGATGCGGCTGCGTTCTATTATACCGACGTTGCAGAGGTTCTGCAGTTCGCGCTGCACCGCGCCCTGACCGGCGGGCAAGAGGCGCAGAATCTCCCTTACATAAAAGGACTGTTGCGGACGCGAAAACAGTAAGGCCAGCACTTCCAGGCGAGTTTTACCGAACAGCACTCTGGCAATGGCAAACGGTTTTTTGTACTTTGTACTCATTATGAGTACTATTGTACTCTTCAAAGGTACGGATGTCAATTTAGCAGTCTACCTTTTAAAATTGCTTTGCCCGAAAATTCAAGTCTTTTACCGTATGTCTTTCGTCGTTTGCCTTTGCCGTTTTATTAATTCTTTTTCAATCTCCGTTTTGAAAAAGAATTAGAGTTCTTTTGTTTTGACAGTACACGCGCCGCTACCTCATCGAAATCCAGCAATATTCCTTCTGAAATTTCTCTGGTTTCGGAGCTTGGTTTGGAGGATAAATCTATATAAAGGAAGTCAGTCTTTCACTATGGCCTGAGAGTGCTTCCCGAAGCAAAGAAGTCGCCCTTTCTGTCCGATACTCTTGAGTAGCTTTTCCAAGAATATCGTCTGTATATGATTCCTCTATTTCTTGAAGTTTACGGTGGACTTCGCAAAACCGTTCATAATCCCCACCGAACAACCCTGCTTGGAGCGGAGCCCAGTTGTCTTGTTGTTCTTCACCTTCTTTGATAAATTCCAATATGGGAGAATTCTCCCAAT
>JAGYMJ010000530.1 GCA_018400625.1 Planctomycetota bacterium | reverse complement strand
CCCCGGCCTCGCCCGCCGCGTTTCTGCCCAGGGAGGGAATAAAGTTAAATTCGTAACCCTTTACGCTCAATGAAAATTTTATCTTTTGATAGCTTATCCCGCACCCTGGATATTCAGCGAAGTGCGTAGTTTTCTCCCTACCGGCTACCGGCACAGGGCACGGTGGAGGAACAACGTCGTTCATTGAGGATTCACACTGATTCAAACACTCAATCCTTTGCCCGTATGTTTTCGCAGAAGCTCCGCGAACTCACCACTCCCCTCAATATGACCGTCATCATTAAGGCGCATGAAGCCGGCGGTTTCGTAAAGGTTGTATTCGGTTATATCGGGATGGCTGGATACCACATTCTTAAGTTCCCAGTCCAAATGGGAGAACGGGCCCTCAAAAGACACAACTCCACCGCCGCGTGAAGACTGATAAATGAACGGTATTTTTGCATCTCTGGCCGCCATTCCTATTCTGTCAACAACGCGGGCCAGGCTGACGGGGCGGAGAAAGAAAGCTCCCCTGAATTCGGCAAAATCCACGATATCACTGATCCACTTTCTCCATTCCCATCCGATGTTGCCGGGAATTATTCCCGACTGGTGCCGGGGACCTGTTATGCGTTCGTTCATGGCAAAATGCAGGCCATGAACGTGGACGCCAAGCTCTTTCTTAAAGGAATGGAGCAACTCGGCGGCGTCCTCCAGAAATTGCGTGTATGCTCGCCCGTTGATCCGCTCGGCCTCTTCATAATTACCCTCATTGTCCATTTGCGCCCTTGTCGGTTCGTTGAATCCGTATGATCTCCGCTCGAGCGGCGAACTGTGGTTGGCGATGCGGATGTTTACGCCGTCAACGTTGCGTTCAGTGAAAAAGCGCAGGGTATTGAGCCAATGTTCGCGCACCTGCGGATAAATGGGATTCAACACACCGGGATGGAAGGTCTCCCGGCCACGCATAACGGCAATTTCCGAACCGCGGCCGATCCCGCAGCCCAGGGGCCTGGCGCGGGAACTGTCGCTTGATCTGAACAGGTTCATTTTCCGGAAGCGCTCCGAAAATTCTTCGGTGTCATCGATCAAGGGTTTGACCGCCGGGTGGGTCATGTAGGGATCAACCCCGGAACGCGCCGCCCTTCTCAGTCTTTCCAGTCCTTTTTCAGGGATGGTGGGGGGCATGAGTTCCGAAGGAAGTGAATGGCCCTCTTCGTTGACCAGTTCCACCAGGCTGTCTTCGGTATTCTGGAAACTTTCGGGTCCGGAATGGGCGTCACATCGCACTTTTACAACGGCCACATCTTCGGGCAACTCCAACGATCCCAATTCCAGCACACGGCATGACAGATCGCTGTAGGGTGGTATAGGACGGTACTGAACCGTATTCTGAAATGAAACCGGCCCCTCATATTTTTGGATGTTCTCACCGGTTAAGGAATTGCTGAACCAGATCGTAAAATCCTCCGGCCCTATGTTGACAGGATCGGCATCCTTTTTAATGAACCGTATCGCCTTGACGGCGCCGCCCGGGTCATATGCATCCTGGGGACGCAGTGCGTGCTGCATCTGCGGGTTTTTCGCGGCAAAAGGGTCGACACCCGATATAAGACCCTTTTTGCCGACGATAAACGGTACCCCCTCCGGTCGGGGAAAGTTTAAAGGGAATGAACCCCTGTAGGCCAATCTGTAGCGCCCCCCTTCAAAAGGCTTGAAAATGACGTCAAAACGCATCCCATGGCGATGGGCCGACTCGCAGGCATACTCAAGCAGGTCAAATCCCGCCAGAGATGTGTTTTCATACATGGGCATCTGGCAGAGTCCGATAACCCACTGGTGCCGTTTTGAACCGAGAGAGGCGCAGTATTCCATGATTTCATCGAGATTTTCTTTGCTCAACCATCGTCCTGATTTGTAAAGGTCATCCAGAAAATCCGTCGTACTGCCCAACTTCTTATCATTTTGTCTTTTATTAACTGTCATGTTTGATACCCCTTATTTTCCAAATTGTCCGGGTTAAAAGTGATTGAGTAATAATAAATATAAAGAACAACGGGTTTCAACTGAGGACGTGTTTTTATTCAGATAGATATGCATTAAACTTAAATATTCAGTGAACCCCCTTGCAACATTGGCTGCAGTCAATTTCTCCTTATCCAGGGCTTTTTTGGCTAAA
>JAGYMJ010000529.1 GCA_018400625.1 Planctomycetota bacterium | reverse complement strand
CTCAGGGCACGGTGGGGATGAAATTATGCACTTGGCTGAATATTTACGGTTTTATTACCCGTGAATTGAGTATGCAGAGGTTTTCGGAAATTTCCTCTGTTATGGGTTCTTTAAACTTTTAATGAGAGTTTTTTTTATGGGAAAAGTCAAAGAAAAAACAGCGGCGGCTCCTCAGAGCGATAAATTGGTTAAAAATGTGAAAGCGCTCAGCAAGAAAAGGGAACGTCTTTTTGAAGTTGTCGGGAGACGTATCGTCGGCCAGCAAGAGGTATTAGAACAGTTAATCACGGCGTTTTTCGCGAGCGGACACTGTGTGCTGATGGCTGTGCCCGGCCTGGCGAAAACCTTGATGATCCATACGCTGTCCGAGACCCTCTCGCTGGACTTTCAACGCGTTCAGTTCACGCCCGACTTAATGCCTACCGATATTACGGGCACCAGTATTCTTGAGGAGGATCACGAGACGGGTCAACGCAATTTCCGTTATCAGCAGGGCCCGATTTTCACCAATATTCTGCTGGCCGATGAGATTAACCGTACCCCACCGAAGACCCAGGCGGCGCTCCTGGAGGCCATGCAGGAGAAACAGGTCACCAGCGGCAGAGAAATCCACAAACTGCCGGACCCCTTTATCGTGCTGGCGACCCAGAACCCTGTGGAACAGGAAGGGACTTACGTGCTGCCGGAGGCTCAATTGGACAGATTCCTGTTCATGATTAAATTAACCTATTCTTCCGAAGAAGAAGAACGCAAGATTTTATCCTCCACCACACGCGAAAAAATGCCGGATCTTGAAAACGTTATGTCGCGCAAGGAAATCAGGATCGCGCAAAGCATGGTGTGGAAAATACCTGTAAGCGATCATGTGGCGGGATATGCCACGAAACTGATGCGCGCCACACGCCCGGAAGATAAATCGGCTCCGGATTTTGTCAAAAAATATGTCACGATGGGATGCAGTCCACGTGCCGGCCAATCTCTGCTCCGCGCGGCAAAAGCCAATGCGCTCCTGAACGGTTTGACCGAGGTCGCCTGCGAGGATGTAAAGAAATTTGCACATCCCGTTCTAAGACATAGAATTTTGTTGAATTTTGCGGCCACAAGTGAAGGGCTGGATACCGATGATATCATCAGAGAGATTCTTGAAGTGATACCGGAATCCGCCGAATAAAAATATTTTTTCCCGGGTGGTTGGTTTATGGCCAATGAACAAGAAACATACAAATACCTTCCCGCCAAATTAGCGCAAAAACTGCAGGTCGCCGGCATATCTGTCCGAAAACCCATGGCCGGTATGCGCCAGAGTCAGCACCGTTCCGATTCCCTGGGAGCATCCGTAGAGTTTGCCGAATACCGTGAATATCATCCCGGCGATCCGCTGAAAAGGATCGATTGGTCTGTTTATGCGCGCACCGACCGCTATGTCATACGGGAAGCGTTTAAGGAGGTGAGCGCACGGTGTTTTGTTCTGCTTGACGTATCCCGCAGTATGGATTTTAGCCACAGCGGCCCGATGACAAAGCTGGATTACGCAAAATATCTTGCCGCGGCGATGATGTTTGTCATGGTGAACCAGAACGACAGCGCGGCTCTTATTACCTTTGATAATGATATGAAGGAATACTTTGAACCGACAACAACTCCTATGGGGCTCAAACCCGCGCTTCAGCATTTGGAAGAGGCTGAAGCCGCGGGCGCGGGCAACATCGAGGCCGCGCTGCATAAAACAGCCGAATTGGTTTCCGGCAGGTCTTTTATCGTCATCATATCCGACTTTTTGCAGAGCAGTGAGGAAGTTTTGAGAGGGTTTCACCACCTGCACCATGACGGGATGGACGTGACCGTCTTTCATATCATGGACCCTTCGGAACTGACTCTGCCGATGAGCGGTCTGACCGAACTGAAGGATATGGAAAGCGATGAGAAATTGACCGTTGACATCGAAGAAGTGCGGGATATGTATGTGATGCAGGTCAACCGTCACATTGAATATCTTCAGAAAAACTGCATGAACATGCAGATGGATTATCTGTTTTCAGATACCAACAAGCCGGTTCATGAACTTATACTTCAAAGGAGCTTTTAACCGTGGGGTTTGGATTTCCCATTTTTTTATGGTTTTTACCGCTTGCCGGCCTTCCGGTCATTTTCCACCTGATGATGAGACGCCGGCAAAAGCGTATGGAATTCCCCTCTGTCATGTTCTTTTTGAAAGCCGATCCGCGTATGCATTCCAAACGCCGCATTCGCGAGCTGCTCCTGTTATTGACGAGAATATTGATTATCCTTGTTTTGCTGCTCACACTGGCTCGGCCCTCACTTAAAAGCGTGCCCGGCATCGGCGGACAACTTGCCGTGGCTATAGTCGTTGATAATTCGGCTTCGATGGACGGTCAGGGGGACAGAAATCACACTAAACTTGAACTGGCCGTCATAGCGGCGCGCGACCTGGTCGATGCACTCGGTGAAGATTCACGTGGGGCCATTATCCCGCTGGTACCGGATAAAGCTATTGATGTCCCGCTTGAACTTTCGGGTGACAAAGACAGGCTGAAAGACTTCATCGACCGTGTCCGGCGAACGGAAGCGAGAGCCGAACCGGCCAATGCCTTTGCGAGAATACGCTCCGTTTTTGACGACGCTCCAGACGGCATGGGAAGAGCTGTTCATGTTTTCACCGACCTGCATCAAGCAGCATGGGATCATGCAGGCTACGACCATAATATTTTTGATGAGCAGATCGACGTCGTATTTCATCGTTTAGAAAGCCCCGAAAGAACCGGCGCCAATGCCACTATTGAATCGATTAAAGCACCACAACAACTTATGCTGCCGGGCCATACGTATGATATTGAAGTGACGATCGCCAATAATTCTGAAAACTCGGCGGAGGTAAGGATCAATTATGAGGATAGTCTGGGCGCAACTTCCAGTGAAAGGGTCCCCCTGGAGGCCGGCACGTCCGAATTAATGCGATACCCGTTCACTCCCGACGAACCCGGTGCTCACTGGATGATGATAGGGATTGAGGGTGACGCATTCCGGAGCGACAACCGGGCCGGAATAGGTTTTATCTGCAAGACAGGGGCGGAAGTGCATTTTGCCGGCGAAAGGCCGGAATACGGTTTGTTTCCGCAAGCCATCTCCCCCACCGGCACGGGTCGCTATACCTCGCTGAGGCCCATATACAAAGATACGCATGAAATGATGAACTTTGCGAATGAAGATGCCGGCCGGCCTGCTATGATTGTTAGTACCTGGCGGCGCCTCGGCGAATTCACGGAGGAACAGACGCGAACTCTGCAAAACTATCTTCACGACGGCGGCAGGCTGTTTGTTGTCCCGTCGGTAGAAGCCTACACCACCTCCCCCCCTGCCCCGCCCGATTGGATCGGCGCCTCACCCCTGCAGTACCGGTCACCTGGTGAATTGGTAGTGGCCCATATACTGGATAGTGAATCGGATATCTGGCAAGGGCTCAGGGACGATGATGGGAATGTTGCCCTGCGTTATTTTCTAATGGATCGCTTCTCGGAACTGGAAGTGGATGAGGAATCCTACAATCTGCTGGCAGGTATAGGGCGCCGACGCCCTATCCTTGCCAGACGCAATTTCGGAGAAGGGCGCATATTTGTGAGTGGAATGGCTTTCGATCGGGACTGGACGGCGTTTGCAACCGATCCTTCCGGTATTATGGTCGTCATGCTGCATAATATCGCCATTGCGGGCACATCGGTGATCAGAGGCCCGGAAAATATCGGCGTTGCGGCCGGTGAAGAGATAGGCGGCATTGCCGGCCCGCATGAACCGATCAGAATCGATTCTCTTATAGGCGATACGTTAAACGTCACCTTTCCCCCGGGGATACGCCCATCAGTGGCGCGTGCCGGCGCATATTTGCTCCACAAAGGCGATCGCACATACAGTTTATCGGTCCGCGCCGCGCCCGAAGAAGCCATGCAGAAATATGTCGAGGGGGAAAAACTCCCTTTTCTCGGCGACACTCCCCATCATATCGCCCACTTGTCGCCGTCCCGTGATTTCCGACGCAGTCTTGAAAGGCATTTTGTCGGACTGTCGCTGTTTTTACCGCTTGCTTTGCTTTTGGTCGCACTATGGGCTTTGGAAGGTTGGCTGGCCACTACTCATAAGAAACGGAGCCGGAAAATCGCTCACGGGAACACGGACTTGATCGAGAAAGAACCTGCTGCTGCAGAACGGAGGAAGTCAGCATGACATATTTTACAGCCTACATGATCTGGCAGCCCAAGCTGCCGATATTTTGGGGGGGCTTACTGCTTATTGCCATCTTCGCCTGGGCTTTCTTTCTGTTTTCAAGGGTGAAACGCCGCTATTCGAAGCAAAAAACGCTGCTTCTTATAATCCCTAAGATCATTATCGCCCTGCTGCTCGCCCTCCTGTTCTTCGATCCCGCCTGGGCCATGACACGCCAAATAACCGAACAACTCAACTTCTTGCTGCTGCAAGATCATTCATCTTCAATGGATGTGACCGACCTTGAGGGCAAGAGCCGTTTTGAACGCGCACAAGAGATGGCCACTGACCTTGAAGGCATGCTTCCCGGCGGGGATATTGAGTTGGAAAGCATGATTTTTGAAGACGACCTCTTTTCTGGAAAAGAAGAGAGTGAAAACGGAGAGGAGGAAAGAATTCGCCCTACCGATTTGGCCCAGGTGCTGGTTGACGCCAATCAACGGCAGAGAGCGGGCGATTATGACGGCATTATTTATCTTACGGACGGCGGTGATGAAAGGTTCAGCCCTTCCGAATTCCCGCCCATCCCCCTGTACTTTGTGGGCATAGGCGCCGGCGTCGGCGACAACAATGATTTGGAAATTCATTCCGTCGATGTACCGTCCACAGTGGAGTTGGAAACAGATTTCACGGTCGGTGTAAATTTGAGAGCCTACGGAGACACAGGTTTTTTGCGTCAGTTGTATGATGTATCACTCGAATTGCAAATTTTCAACGAACGTAGGGAGAACGGATGGGAATCTTTTGAAACCAAACGCATTGACATCAGAGATTCTTCGGCAATTGTGGATTTTAGGGTTGACGCCATTGATGAAGAAGGACACTATAAGATGCGCTTAATCGCTGAAGATATGCCCGATGAAATGACTTATCTGAACAATAAAAGGTATTTCACTGTCAATGTGGAAGAAAGGTCTCTGAGGGCCTTGCTATATTCCCCGATGCTCGGACAAAATGAGGCCGTGCTGAGGCGTACGCTGTCGGAAGACGCTGGCATAGAACTGACTTCTCTGGTGCGCATGCGGCAGGATCAATACGTGATTAAAAGCGATGGCGAAGAAGAAGCATTTTTGAAAGACGGTTTCCCCACCTCTGTTGAAGACCTGGGAACATTTGATACGATCATTATCGGTTCTTTCCCGGCTCGTTACTGGCGGGAAGAACAGATGCATGCGCTTGTGGAGTTTGTCGAAAATGGCGGCTCCGCCGTCTTTTTAGGCGGGTCCGATTCCTTTGGACTGGGAGGATACTATAATACACCTTTGCGCCCCCTCTTCCCGTGGGCTATCCGCCCGGATGAACCTTCACTCTCGATTGGACGCATCAGTGTGACCCTTACCTCGGCCGCCATCAGGCAGGATGTCATCGAGGGATGGGCCGGGAAAATGCGCGAAGCTCATCCCCAATATCTGCAAAGCCTTAATCATCCGGGCCGCCTCAGAAGAGGAGCTGTAAGCCTTCTGGACGCTCCGCATGACCGGGGCGATGTGGCCGTGCTGGCCATACAGCCCTTCGGAACCGGCAGGGTTTTAGGGCTTGCTACAAATACAATATGGCGCTGGAGAATGGCCGGCGATGAGGAACGCCGTGCTTATGATCACCTGTGGAAACGGGGAATCCGCTACCTTGCAGGTAAAGGAGAAGGTGGGCGCTTTTTGAGGGTTAATTTTGACCAGGATAACTACTACCCCGGCGAGAGAGCGGATATAGACATACAAATTATCGGAGATTATGCCGAAGGCAGGGTTTCCGTCAACGCTGTCAAGCAATTTGAGGGCGAGGAAGAGGAAAGACTCTCAACTCAAAGACAGCCCAGCGGAGTCAATGAGTTCAGGAGCAGGACATTTTTCGCCCAACGTGGTGACTACACTTTCAAGATTAATGCGTTTGTAGATAATGAAGAGATAGAATCCTTCGAGCGGACGATGTGGGTGGGATCGAGGCTTAATGAGGGGGCCAATATCTACCCTGATCACAGTTTCCTGCGTGACCTCGCTTCACGTGGCGGAGGGAACTCTTACAGAGAAAATGAGGTCGAAGAACTGACCGAAGACCTGAAAGAACAACTCGTGAGCCGAAGCGTCCACAGAACCGAGCCGTTGATTCAGTACAGAGGGATTTACCTGATACTGATTCTGCTCACACTTGTCGCCGAATGGACCGTCAGGCGGCGTCTGGACCTTTTTTAGCATCCACCGGATGTCAGTGCACAGTGAACACCGTGGCATCTCCACCGGCACAGAGCACGGTGGAGACGGATTGACGGGGTTCACTGAATATTTGTGACTTCCCTATAATTTTAATCAAGAGGTAACAGTGATGAAGAAAAGTTTTGCAATGTCATTGACGTTAATGGTTGTTCTGTGTTCCGTGCCGCTTTACAGTATGGAAAAGACAGAGAGTTTTCAACTTCAGGTCAATGACGTATCGGGCCTGGAAGAGCCCTGGCCGCTGATCGGAGGCCTGCCGTTCCCCGAGGGCGCGCTGACCGATTGCTCCCAGATACGTATTGTGAACGCCGACGGCGAGGAGGTGCCCGCCCAGATCGACGCAGCCGCCACCTGGCGCGACGGCAGTATCCGGTGGGCGCTGGCCGGACTCACGGCAAGCCCGCAGGGCGAGTATCGTGTCGAGTTCGGGCCGCACATTTCGCGCAGTATGCCGGAGCGACCTCTCCGTGTCGAGGAGAGGGAAGGACGGCTGACGGTGGATACCGGCGCGGCGGTGTATGAGTTCCTTCCCGACCGGCTCCTGCCCGAGACCGCGCGCATGGGGGAGACGGTTTTTCTTGCCGGGTCCGGCGACGGCGCCTATCTTGTTGACAACCATGGCCGCTTATCGCGTGCGGCGGGCGCCGAGGCACAGATCGCGACCGAGATCGTCAAGGAAGGCCCCGTGCGCACCGTCGTGAAACGCGAGGGATGGTATGTGACCGATGGAGGTGAGCGGGTGGCGCGGGCCCGGGTGTGGTTCTACCTGTCGGCCGGCAGCCCCTACCTGAAGATTACCCATTCGCTGATATTTACTGAAGATACAAATGAGTTGTGGGTGCGCGACTACGGTCTGGAGTTTCGCACGCCCGAAGAGCCCGGGGAAGTTGTTTTTGTCCATCGCGCGGCGAGTGACGCCGAGAAGATAAGGGCCTTGACGGGACGAAGAAGCTGGGAAAATGTCAGCAATGAACGAAGACAAGAGTTTGCCCGTCTTTTATCGGCGACAAAAGAGTGGGACTGGGAACATTTCAGCATGATTCCCGACGGCCAGGAGGTGTATATGCTTCAGGATGTTTACTCTCATTTTCTGGAGCGCGATTTCCGCGCCGTGTTCGGACGCGACAGGCCGGAAGGATTGAAAAGCGGTGTCGGGAACCTGTGGAAGGAGCCCTGGGAGAAGATGACGGAGGTGGTCGGTGATTGGGGCGATGCGAGTTACGCCGACCACGGGCTGACGGTTGTCATGCCGCAGCTCGCCCTGCAGTTCCCCAAAGAGATCGCGTTCGGCCCGGACGGCGCACGTGTCGCTTTGTGGTCCGGCCGCAGTTCACGCGAGCTGGATTTCCGCCCCCTTACGCTGGTGAACGAATACTGGAAGGAATGGGCGACCGAAATCCGGGGAATGGACGGTCATATGGCGCCAAGAATGGAGCATGCGGGCGGTATTGAAGGACTTTCCGAGATGAGCAACGCCCGGGGCGCGGCGCGCACGCACGATATCTGGCTGCTGCCGCGCGGCGCCGGCCATGACGAGCCAACGATCAGCCGAAGGACGAAAGCGGCTTCTTGTGCGCCTCTCCTGCAGCCGGCCCCGCAGTGGCTGACGGCGACCGAGGCCATGGGGCGGCCTCTCCATCCGAAGGATGAAGAGCGTTTCCCCCGGGCCGAGGCTGTTTTACAGGATTTTTGGGAGAGTTTGATGAGTGGATACACTCAATTGCGGCGCACAGGATTTATCTCCTGGGGCATGGCCCCGTCACTGCGCCATGCGAAAGGTCCCTTCTACCGCCTGGCAATGGCCTCTGACTATGGCCTTCGCCGCAATATATGGGGAGCTTACGCGCGCAGCGGTGAGCGCAGCTATCAGGAGTTCGGATCGCGTTTCAACCGTTACCTTGGTGATTGGGAATTATGCCATTGGACCAGGGACAATGAATACAAGGGCACATTGGCCTTCCGGTTTGGCAATGACCGGGGCACTCCGCCGGTCCACTGGGGCGATTACGGTGCGTTGTTCGCACTCCAGACGACCCAAAACTGGCTGCTGGAGCATTATTTCACGGGCGATGAGTATGTGATGGAACTCGCCCGGATGAATGCCGAGGCGATCCGGGAGCATTGGGACGGAGAAACCCTCTGGCCCCACGGCCCGCCCTCCCTCAACACCGTGATTACGGCCTACAAAATGGACAGGGATGAGGAGTTAGGGAGAATGCTTCGGGATGTGATTCATGATCTTATCGACCTGGATGCGCCGAACGGGTTCAATGATGAATTTAAAAGATTTGGCGCGTTGTATAAGGTGGATCGTGACATGGTGGTGCTGTATAACTACTATCGCGCTACCGGGGATGAGAAGGCCCG
>JAGYMJ010000528.1 GCA_018400625.1 Planctomycetota bacterium | reverse complement strand
ATGACGTTATAACCGTTACCAAACGGGGCGAATGATGATTCGCCCCTACGGGTTATTGCGATCAAATTCCCATTTTGCCGGGTTCCTGGATATATATTCCCGTATGTTTTCAAATTCATCATGATCGCGGATGATGCGTTCGTAATAATTGCGCTGCCAGACGTCGTGTACCCCCGTGTTGTTACGCATCCATTTGGTTACACCAATTTTGAACCCGCGTATCGCCGAACCAATGGTTTTTGACGTTCCGTGCGGACGGGACGTGTCGTTGGTCGGGCGCGAAAAATGTTTCGTATCGACGATGGCAATTATTCCATGTACGTGGTTGGGCATGACGACAAATTCATCCAACTCCATGTTGCTAAAATGATCGGGTATGTCGAGCCAGCACTGGCGCACTACATGCCCGGCATCGTTCAATATCATCCGTCCGTCCACAATGTTACCAAACAACTTGACCGAACCATACGATGTACGGCGTGTGCAAATCGTGACGAAATATGCCCCGACCTGTGAATAATCATATCCCTTTAACCTGATAGACCGGCGTCTGTGTTCCATTGATTATTTTCCCCCCCCCGTACGGGCGAAAAATGTTTCGCCCCTACTTTTTGACCGGCGAAAAATCTTGCGCCGTACGGGCGAAACATCTTTCGCCCCTACTTTTGACCGGCGAAAAATCTTTCGCCCTTCTTTTTTTGACCGGCGAAAAATCTTTCGCCCTTCTTTTTTTGACCGGCGAAAAATGTTTCGCCGTAGGGGCGAAAAATATTTCGCCCCTACAGAATGGCTTGGGCTATCTCGTCCTCAATCTTCTTCAAATCGGCCTCGATATCTTCAATCGGCCGCGGCGGCGTGTATTGGTAAAAATAACGGTTGAAATTGATCTCGCAGCCGACCTTCGTCTTCGACTCGTCCACCCAGGCGTCCGGCACGTGCGGCAGCACCTCTCGCTCCATGTATTCGCCGATGTCCTCCTTCAACGGCACGATCTCGTAATCGCGCAGGTCTTTATCCGGCTCAGGGCTGCCTTTGGAGTCGGTGCAGACCTCCGCGGTACCGTCCGGTTCGCTCAAAGCCGACAGCACCGCCTTCCTGAGCGGCGCTCGCACTTTCATGCGGGCGGATTCAAAGGCACTTTTTAACTCCGCTTCGAACTCATCACGGTTCTTATACACCTTGTCGGGATCGAGCAAAGCAAGAGTCTCCAGCAATTGGCGTTGTTTTTCTTTTCCGGCCTTGATCTCCTGCTCCCTGGCGTCCGGTTTTCTTTTTTTGCTTTTTGCCAGCTTCTGAAACGCCTTTTCCTCTTTCAGGCGTTCAATGCGCTCGGGGGCGGCCTGGAAATTCAGACGGAGCGGACGTTCCACGATGATGCGGCGGTAACCGAAATCCTCATTGTCGAAAACCCGGATGTACTCGCTGCCGTCTTCGCATCCATCATCCATCATGCCGTAAATACGCATGATCTCTTCGCACTGCTCCTCGCCGATCTCGTTGCGTTTATTCCCGAGCGATTTGCGCATTTTTTTGTAAAAGCCTGTCGCGTCAACAAGCTGTATCTTGCCCCTGCGGTGAGGTTCCTTCCGGTTGGTAACGATCCAAAGGTACGTGTTAATGCCCGTGTTGTAAAAAAGCTGATCGGGCAGGGCGACGATGGCTTCGAGCCAGTCGTTTTCGATGATCCAACGGCGTATATCGCTCTCGCCCGAGCCCGCTCCGCCGGTGAAGAGCGGCGAGCCGTTGAACACGATGGCCAGGCGTGTGCCGCCCTGCTCCGGGGTTTTCATCTTGCTGATCATATGCTGAAGGAACAGCAGTGACCCGTCGTTGATACGCGGCAGCCCCGCTCCGAACCGCCCGTCAAACCCCTTTTCCTCATGTTCCCGCTTGACATGATCGGCCTGCGGCTTCCACTCCACGCCGAAAGGTGGATTGGCCAGCATATAATCAAAACTTTTGTTCAAAAAATTGTCGTCTGTGAAAATATCGTCACAGGCTATGTGTTCGATATTCTGCCCCTTGATCATCATATCGGAGCCGCATATGGCGTAGGACTGCTCGTTGTAGTCCTGCCCGAAGACTTCCAGGTAAGCGTCGGGGTTGTGTTCGCGCACGTATCTTTCGGAGACCGAAAGCATACCGCCCGTTCCGCAGGCGGGATCGTAGAGTGTTTTGACGATGCCTTTCGTCGTGAGTGTATCGCTGTCCGGGCTGAACAGGAGATGGACCATGAGCGTGATGACTTCGCGCGGGGTGAAGTGGTCGCCGGCTTCTTCGTTCGACGCCTCGTTGAAGCGGCGAATGAGTTCTTCGAAAATATAGCCCATCTCGATGTTCGGGACGGTATCGGGATGGAGGTCGATCTCGCAGAAGCGGGACACGATGAGGTAGAGGCGGTCGGATTTATCCAGTTTGGCGATCTGATCTTCGAATCCGAAATGTTCGATGATTTCGCGCGCACGGGATGAGAAGCCTTTGATGTAATTTGTCAGGTTGGCGGCAATGTTGTTGGGATCGCCTTTGAGTTTTTCGAAGGTGAACCGGCTGGTATTGCAGAACGGCACGCCGGTAATACGGCAGAGGACGGGTTCGATATCCTTGATTTTACCGCCTTCCAGTTGTTTTTTCCGCTGCAGCACTTTGTCTTTGGTGGGCTGGAGAAGGCAATCGAGCCGTCTGAGCACGGTCAGTGGCAGCATAACATTTTTGTACTGGTTGGGCCGGTAAGGGCCACGCAGCAGGTCAGCGACCGACCAGATGAAACGGACTTTCTCGCCGAAATTGTTCATATAGAGGGATTCTCCAGGGGCCTTTTTGCTTGCTGATCAATGTTTTTTTCCAAACGGCGATTGCAGGATACAACTTCTTCGACAGGTTTAATCCCGGCCGAATTTTTCGCGATAGGATTGTATTTCCAGCATCGGGGGGCGCTCTTCAACAGATTCGGAAAGATCATGTTCTATCTGTTCATATTCCGTTCCTGTGCTTTGAAACTGATGGAGCACGTCGCCGGTCTCGGGAAGTTCATCAATCAGCCCGTGCATCCTCAGCCTCTGTAAGAATGTCTTCAGGATACCAAAGGCCATCTTGCCCAATGCACGGGTCTCCTGGTTCCTGTGGACCCTTTGATCGAGGTCAACCTGGGCGAACGCTTCGAGCCCGTAGAGCTGCAGGACATCGATAAGATGAGACGTCTCCACACCGTAGCCGACGGGAAAGGCTATCTGCTCCAAAACTTCGCGGCGCACGGCATATTCTCCTGAAAGCGGCTGCACAAAAACGGTCAGCGGCGGGAAGAAGAGCGAGAAAAGCGGACGCACCAATATCTCCGTGACGCGGCCGCCGCCGGAAGGTCGGGTACCGCCCGACAATATCAGAGGGCGGTCATAGAAGGCTTTAACATATTTCACTTCCGGACGCAGGATGAGGGGCGCCAGGAGCCCGTAGGCAAATTTTGGATGAATATTTTTTATATCGGCGTCTAAATAAAGGATTATATCGCCTTCAAGTTCATATATTGCTTTCCAGAGGTTCTCCCCTTTCCCCTTCTTTTCCCCCTCTTCGGGCAGAATGTCGGAAGAGAGATAGACATCAGCACCGAAAGACCTGGCCACTTCACATGTACGGTCCGTTGAGCCGGAATCGATAACCGCCAGTTCATCAAGTAAAGAATGGCGGGTCATCAGTTCCGATTTCAGCAGCACGATTTCTTTGCCTATGGTCTCTTCTTCATTCAGGGCCGGAATACATAGTGAGATAGACAGGTTCTGCTTTTCCTTCTCTTTCACAAGAGATTCTAAGGAGGGAAAGTCGGAATGGTGATACGTATTATCTTTAAGCCATTGCTGTGTTTTCATCGCATATTCCTTCATCTATAGCTTTGAGGATCGCAATAAACTGTGCAATACCTGTGAACATGGGTTCAATATGGGCGGATTCTTCCGGCTTATTTAATTTTTCCACTTGTGTAACTCCAAGCGTGACGGCAGGAATATGATGTCCCAAAACGACGGACAACTCCGATGTACTGGGGGCTATTCTCGGTTCAACCTCCAGCGCCTTCATTATTTCCGTAGCGACAGTGACCAATGGGTGCTGGAAAGGAATTCCGGTCGGTTTACGTCGGGCCAGCACTTCCCATTGTATATCAGCACCGCAGTTGGAAGATATTTCCATTATAAGCGCATCTATTTGTTGAGCGACCGTTTCAATCATGCGCGCCGACTCGCTGCGCACCTCGAACTGCAGATTTGCCGTCGTAGGCACGCTGTTGACGGAAGTACCGCCCTCAATCCGTCCGAAAACAATTTTCGTCCTCGGCCGGGTAGGCAGAGAAATTTCCAGTATTTTATTGATGACCTCGTTCAGGGAGACGATAGCATTGGTAGCACCGAACTTTGTCCAGTCATATTCTTCCGGCACGGAACACCGCACCTCGCCCCTCAGCATTCCTATGCACGAAAAACTGAGACGTCCCAACTGAGCTCCTTCCACACAAATGCCGGCAGAGAGTGGTTTTTTATTATGTTTCAGGAAGAAACGCAGACCTTCAAGATTACCTCTTCCCAGCCCCCTTGTCGGGGTGAGCAGCATCAAATTGTCCCTTAACTCCATATTCAGTTCTTCAAGCAGTTGCGGAAGAGTGGCGAGCAGAGCGACTCCTAAACTGTTATCGGCAACTCCCGGCCCTGTCGCTTCATTGGTGTAGAGTGAAATCGTATGGTCAACCTTTTCAGAGAACATGGTATCGGCATGCGCGACCAGAAGCAAATTTTTCTTGCCTTCAGACCCGGGTAAAACCGCCACTCCATTGTCCATATCATCAAGGGAGCAATTATGCAGCCCCGAAGAGCTTAAAAGCTGTTGAACCACCTCCACCCGTGGACGTTCAGAAAAAGTCGGGGCGGGCACTTCACCCAGCATCACAAGGTTGGACAACAGGATATCTTTTACTGACTTCGCAGCAGATTTATACCTGTCTAAAGACCCTATGATATCACTCAGCTTCTGGTTCATGAGTATAAGAACTCCCTTCCAGTTGACTTATCTTCACTTATTCATCGGTCTCTTCATCTTCACTTTCAGAAATAATACGTGCAAAACCCGTCACCGTATCTTCATCCGCAAGGTTGACGACCCTCACTCCCTGAGTATTGCGCCCTATACAGCCTATACTATTAACGGGTATGCGTATCATTTTCCCCTTTTGGCTCAAAACCATAATCTCATCTTCATCGCTGACTTCCCTGGCAACGGTCACGTTCCCGTTACGGTCGGTGGTTCTGATATTTATAACACCGCTTCCGCCTCGTTTTTGCGTTGAGTATTTAGTGAATTCCGTCCTTTTACCGTAGCCTTTTTCACAAAGCGTCAACAAGGTGGCGTTATCGCACACAACAGCCATATCAACAACCTTGTCATCACCTTTCAGACGGATCCCCCTCACCCCCTTTGCTGTGCGGCCGGTTGCCCTTACATCATTTTCATGGAAGCGAATGGATTGACCTTTTTGGGTCACAAGCATCAGTTCTTCATCCCCGGAGGTGCTTCTTACACTGACAAGTTCATTGCCTTTATCGAGGTTAATCGCAATGATTCCGCCGGACTTGCGTTTACCGAAGGCGTCAAGTGTGGTCTTTTTCACCGTACCGTTTGAGGTTGCCATCACCAGATAGTGGTCCTGATCGAACTCACGAACAGGTATCAGGCCTGTTATGCGTTCTCCGTCTTCCAGAGCCAGTATATTCACCAAAGCGCGTCCGCGGGAAGTCCGGCTCATCTCCGGTATTTGAAAAACTTTCACCCAGTACGCATGCCCGTAGTTGGTAAAGAACATAATAAAATCGTGAGTCGAAGAAACAAACATATTCGATATCGCATCTTCATCTTTAAGTTCTGCACCGACAATACCTTTACCTCCCCGTCCCTGTGCTCTGAACGTATCAAGCTTAGTCCTTTTCACGTATCCTTTGACACTCATTGTAACGACGACGTCTTCTTCAGGTATAAGGTCTTCTCTCTCCAGACTTTTCACCGGACTGCCGATCTCGGTTCGACGTTCATCCCCGTATTTTTCCTTTATTTCATATAAATCTTCACGTATTATATCCAGCACCAATGTACGGTCGGCAAGGATACGTTTATAGTCGGCTATTTGCTTTTGCAATTCTTCATATTCTTGCTCTATTTTAATCCTTTCAAGCCCGACAAGACTTTGAAGGCGCATGGCGAGGATGGCATCGGCCTGCCTTTCAGAAAGGGAAAAACTTGTCATTAACCGTTCTTTTGCTTCGGAGGCCTGCTCGCTGCCGCGGATAATTTTGATGACCTCATCGATGTTGATGAGCGCTATGCGCAACCCCTCAAGCACATGAGCACGGTCTTCTGCTTTACCAAGCAGATGACGGGTGCGGCGGCGTATTACATCGACTCGATGATCGACGTAATGTCCTATCATCTCTTTAATACTCAGAGTAACGGGACGGCCGTTGACAATGGCGATCAAAATAATGCTGAAGGTTGATTGAAGCGGCGTTCGGCGGAAGAGCTGGTTGAGCACAACATCCGGGTCGGCTCCACGCTTTATTTCTATGGCAATACGGGTTCCGCTGCTATCGCTTTCATTTCTGATATCAGAAACATCTTCCACTTTTTCCGTTTGTACGGCGTCGGCAATCCTGTCAACGATATTATCTCTGTTGGAATGGTAAGGGGTCTCCGTGACAACAATACGCCGCCCCCCCCTTTTATTGGTTTCGATATGTGTTTTGGCCCTTACCGTGACGGTACCCCTGCCGGTTTTATACCCGTCCAATATACCCGCCCGGCCGCAAATAAGCCCGCCTGTGGGAAAATCGGGGCCGGGAATGATTCCCATCAGTTCTTCGACGGTAATATCATTATTGTTGATATAGCTGATTATACCGTCGCATAATTCATTTATATTGTGCGGGGGGATGCTTGTGGCCATACCCACCGCGATACCGCTGCCGCCGTTGGCGAGCAGATTGGGAAATTTTCCCGGCAACACGACCGGTTCCTGCCGGGTACCTTCATAATTATCGATATAATCAACCGTATCAAGATTGATGTCTTCAAGGCTGTCGGCACCGACTCTGCTGAGGCGTGCTGCGGTATAACGCATAGCGGCCGGAGGATCGCCATCCAGTGATCCGAAATTTCCCTGGCTGTCCACAAGCGGGTAACGAAAACTGAAGGTTTGGGCCATTCTTACCAGAGTGTCATATATAGCCGTATCGCCGTGAGGATGATAATTGCCATGTGTATCGCCCACAATTTTCCCGCATTTTCGATGTTTCGACCGCGGTCCCAGCCCGAGTTCATTCATGGCCACCATCAGCCTCCGCTGAACCGGCTTCATACCGTCCCTGACATCCGGCAGCGCCCTGCTGACTATAACACTCATAGCATAAGTAAGGTAGGAATCCCGCATTTCGTCTTCTATAAGAATATCGGTAATTCTATCTTCATTTCCATTCATAATCGTTGATCGTATTTATATGTCCTTATTACACATCTAAGTTATTGACTTCCAATGCATGGGTTTCTATAAATTCACGGCGTCGCTCGACATTTTTACCGGCGAGAATGCTGAAATAGTTGTCAGCTTCTACCGCATCGCCGACGGTCACTTTAAGTATCGTTCTGCTTTCCGGATCAAGGGTTGTTTCAGATAATTCTTCACTGTTCATCTCTCCTAAACCTTTATATCTTTCAACGGATAATCCCTTTCTGCCCATTTCCTGCACAGCTTTTATTATTTCGGAAAGGGCGTTGACTTTTAATTCTTCCTCCCCGTTCGAACAGAGGATGAATTCAGGATATTCGGACTCCCGATCCAATTTGAAGAAGGATTCTATAGGTATTGAATAAGATTCTATTTTGTTCATTATTTTCCGGACATTCATTTTCTCATGAAATTTATGGGGTTTCAGCACATTGGGCTGGTTACGGGTCTTGGCCAGCCCCACATAATCATCTTCTTCAATTATTTCCAGTTCTTCTCCGACTTCCGCCAACTCCTTTTGTCTTTCATTCACAAATTCATCGAATTGTTCTTCCGTGTAAAAAGGGTATTCCTTTTCATGAGCATCCCTGTCGGATTCAATCACCCGGTAAAGTGGAAGGTTATCACCTTTGCGAAGCGACATATATTCTTTAAAGGATATGCCATGTGCTTCTATCATTTCGGATAAATGCTCCAAAGACCTGATGAGTTCGAGAAGCTCTTTAAATTCTTCATTGTTCAACTTATTATAAGACGCGCCTTCTTTTATTGTATAGTTGAGATTTAAGTCCGAGCTCCCTAATTCGGTTAATAAATTTTGCAGTGCTCTATCGTCATAAGCGTACTGCTCCTTACCTCGCCGTTTAAGCTTATACAGTGGAGGCTGAGCAATAAAGAGGCGACCATTTTCGATAAGACTGGGCATCTGGCGGAAGAAGAATGTCAACAGCAAAGTTCGTATGTGGGCACCATCGATATCGGCATCGGTCATGATTATTATTTTACCGTAGCGCAGATTCTCGATGTTAAACTCGTCGATTCCTATCCCGGTACCGAGGGCACTGATGAGGGTACCTATCTCTTCGTTGGCCAACATTTTATCGACTCTGGCTTTTTCAACGTTAAGAATTACACCTCTCAGGGGTAGAATAGCCTGAAAATTTCTGTCGCGTCCCATGCTGGCGGTCCCCCCCGCACTCTGTCCTTCAACGATAAACAGTTCCGTGTTTTCATTGCTCTTACTGCTGCAATCACGCAGTTTAGCGGGCAAATTACCACGGTTCAAAGCGCCTTTCCTCCTTGTCAACTCCCTGGCTTTCTTCGCGGCTTCCCGTGCTCTTGCTGCTTCTATAGATTTTTCCACCAATTTTTTGGCTATTTTGGGGTTTTCTTCGCAATAGGTGGAAAGCTTTTCTCCCACGACCTGTTCGACCAAACCCTGGATTTCTCTGTTACCCAGCCGCGTCTTTGTCTGCCCTTCAAACTGGGGTGAAGGTAATTTGACACTCACCACGGCGATCAGCCCTTCCCTGTAGTCGTCGCCGCCGGGGGTCGTGTCTTTAATGACATCCCTGTCCCGTCCCCAGTTGTTGAATGTACGGGTCAGCGCAGTTCGCAGCCCGCTCAAATGGGTTCCCCCGTCGATTGTATTGATATTATTCGCGAATGAAAAGACTGTTTCATTATATCCGTCGTTGTACTGGAGGGCCACTTCACAGAACATATCTTCCTTTTCATCCTGAATACTGATGACATCGTTTAATGTGTTTTTTCCTTCACCGAGATATCCAACAAACTCTTTGATACCTTCTTCGTAGTGAAAAACTTCTTCTTCTTCCTTCTTTTCCTGGGACAGTATTATCCGAACACCGCTGTTCAGAAAGGCCAGTTCTCTGAGCCGTGCCACAATTTTTTCATAATTAAAAGCGGCATTCCCAAAAATTTCTTCATCCGGTTTGAATGTGACTTTTGTCCCGGTTCGGCTCGATTTTCCACGTTTTTCCACTTCTGTTTGCGGTTCTCCTTTTTCATACCGCTGATAATACAAATTATTATCACGCCAGACTTCCACTTCCATCCATTCACTGAGGGCGTTAACGCATGAAACTCCTACACCATGCAAACCGGCTGAGACTTTATAGCTGTTGTTGTCAAATTTTCCGCCGGCATTAAGGGTCGTCATGACGACTTCTAAGGCGGATTTACCGGTATCTGGATGATGGTCGACAGGAATTCCCCTTCCATTGTCCATTAAAGAAAGGCTTCCATCGTTGAAAAGCCTTACTATGATCTCATCGCACTCTTCGACCATTGTCTCATCGATACTGTTGGCGACGACTTCTTCGAACAAATGGTGCAAACCCCTCTCTCCGGTATCTCCGATATACATTGCCGGGCGCAATCTTACGTGTTCTATTCCACCCAGGACTCTAATCGATGAAGCATCGTAAGTGTCATCACTTCCTTTTACTATCTGTTCCTCTTGTATTTCTTCACTCATTATATTTAATACTCTGTGAGTTATAAGCTATTTGTTGATCCTTCAGAAGCCATGAAAAAAACATCGACTATATCTTCTCCACCAACTGTATTTTTGAGTTCTTCTCTGATGGTTTGGCGCATAAAACTTTTCAGTTCGTGCAATAAAATGGGAGAGATTACACCTACTTTAAGCTTACCGTGACTGTAGGAAATAAGGCGGGTATTTTCGTATATTTCGGGACCTACTACATTTTTCCACGCTTCTAAAAGTTTCCCATACTTACCTTTACAGTTAAATTTCTTCTTTTTTATAACCTTTTCAGCGACTTGATCAAATTGTTTAATGTTCGTTTGACTGAAACTTACACTGTCTCCGAAACTCATATTGTTTCCTCATCTCTTACCACAGGACTTACAACATAAATAAAATCTTTACCTGATTTGAACAGACAGGGAGTGTTACGCTGATTGAATTCCAATTTTATGCTTTCTCTTTTTACCGCTTGAAGCATATCGAGAAGATATTCGGGGTTAAATGTGACTTTTTCCGACTCACCATCATAATCGATGGATAATTTTATATGGGCATTCCCAAGATCCGGCGACTCTGAAGAGAGTAATAAATTGTCTTCCGTAAATTCAAAATCGACCGAACGGCTTCTGTCCGAAGCCATTAAAGAGGCTCTTCCGATAGCATTAGCCAACATGCTTTTATTTATTTCGACTTTATTTTTACAATTGGAAGGAATCACTTCTTTGTAATTGGGAAACTGTCCCTCTATCAACTGACAGGTCATCCATCCTCGTGAATTTTCGGCTCTCAAACTGCTCTCCGTCACTTCTATAAGGATGGGTTCATCTTTACATAGATTGGCAAGTTTTGACGCTTCATGAATACCTTTTTTGGATACTATACAATCTATTTCATTCCCTTCATCATTAACGACTTTTTTCATGACATTGGCAAGTCTCGCTCCATCTGCAGCCACAATATCAAGATTACCTTCCTCATCGAGTTTAACCAGGATTCCGTTGAGTGCGTATCTTCCTTTTTCCTGAGCGGTGGCAAATTCCGTTCTGGAAACCATATAATTAAGAATTTCGGGATCTATTTCAAAGGTTTTTTTTCCCACTTTTTCAATTTTGGGGAAATTTTCGGGATCCTCGGAAAGGAGTTTTACTTGCCCGTCATTGGATTCTATTGTTATGGAACTTTCATCTCCATAGATCTTAATTTTATCCCCTGGAGTCGTTCTTAATATCGGAGACAATCTGTCTTCTACCGGAAGAACACTGCCGGTTTCCTCAACTTTGACATCATCGACTTTGATACATATTCCTACTTCAAGATCGGTAGCGGAAACATATACAGCATCTTCTTCGACATCCAGTTTGACGTTTTTCAGCATGGGACGGGATAAGGAGGAGGTAATCACACCCCCTACGTGTTGAACGGCATTGAAAAGTGTTTCGCGATCTGCAGTGAAATTCATTTTCTACCTCTGTTAAATATGTTTTTAATTAAATAAATTCAATAGATATAAAGAACAAGTATGAAGAAGATGAAGAAAAAAAAGTAAATTTTTTTTTTCTTGTATGTTAAACAACAGCTTATGCAATTGTTAAAAGGTGAAATAAATGTCTAAAACTTGTCGAAAAGTGTTTGATCAATGAGAAGACAACAAGAAGTAAAAAATATTCCTTTTAATAATTGTTGAGAAAACGGTGTTTTTGAAAATCCGTGCAGCAAAAAATACTACAGTTTTAATTATAAAATATTCAAAGAATATGATGTTTTTCTACAGGTTTTGAACAAAATTACTGCCCATCAGGTATCATTCAGTAATGGTAAATATTCAGTGATCCCCGTTGCCTTGTCACCACCGTGCCCTGTGCCGGTGGAATAATGATTCAGAGCTACGTATCGA
>JAGYMJ010000527.1 GCA_018400625.1 Planctomycetota bacterium | reverse complement strand
TTGGCGCCTCGTAGTGCTTAATCATCATCCCACCGGCACAGGGCACGGTGGTGAGCAAGTGAGACGGGGTTCACTGAATATTTACAATAGTGATGTTGAAGGATGGGATGGCTGTTTGGTTGACGTCCGATCTTGTCGCTCTGGCATGACACATGCGCCCTGAGGATTCGGGAGGAGCAAATTATATTGATGTTGTGAATTCTTTTAACTACTTTTTGGAGAAAAAAGTGTTATGGAGTTTTATAAATGTCAGTTTATCTTTTTCATGTCTGCCGCATTGGGCTTTTTTATGATTTCTGATTCTTTTGCCGATGACATGATGCTTACCGAGGGGGGGAAAGTCTGGCTCCCGTGATCATCTTTGAGAACGCGCCTCCAAATACCCGCCAGGCGGCGGATATTCTGGCGGAATATATCGAAAAGATCAGCGGAGCCGAACCCGAGGTGCTGGAAGGTGAGCCGGATCCGCTGCCGGAGAACGCCGTCTGGGTCGGTTATCAGCCGAAGCTGGAGGAGCTCTTCCCGGACATGGATTTTGATTTCGAGCATCCCGAGCAGATAGTCATAGCGGCCAACGACAGCCACCTCGTGATCGCCGGGCGTGACATGAGTAACCATTAAGCTTGTTAAAGAGAAAAGTGTTGCTGTGATGAGCGCGGCAGTCGTTGTGCCTGATAAGGGCAAGGTGAGTTAGCCGCGGGTTTTAAACCCGTGGAAACCGGACGACATCAACTACGGGGGGCTGAAACTCGAAGATGAAGTCCTGAAAAGTTGTCCGACCTGTCGCTATACGGCAGGAAAAGCTGCAAGCCGTCAACGTGAACCGGTAAGGCCGCTGAGGGCGGTTACTGTTGCCGATGTGCATATACTGGCCCAGAATATGCTCAATGCGGTGAGGGAGAAGGGAAGCCAAAAGCCTGATAGTATTTTCCGACAACCGACAGGATGCCGTTTTCAGGGCGAAGGCTGGGAAAAAGGTATTCCGCTTGCCCGATAAACGGTGCTTTTATATCTCAGCAATGATCCCCCGTTTCTGCAGCAAATGAACCAATTCCCGCACACATTCCCCGGGCGAAACTTCGGCGGTGGTCAGTGTTATCTCCGCTTCTTCGGGCTCTTCATAAGGGGCGCTGATACCGGAAAAATTCTCCAATTCCCCGCTGCGGGCGCGACTGTATAAATTCTCCGTATCGCGTTCCTCACATACCTCCAGCGGAGCTTGCACATGGGCCTCAATAAAACATTCGGCGCCGACCATTTCGCGCGCCGAAGCCCGATCGGAACGATACGGTGAGACCAGAGCGACGATCGAAATCAGCCCCGCGGCATTGCACAACTGGGCTACCGCCGCCGCGCGCCGGATGTTCTCGGAACGGTCATTGGCCGTGAAACCCAGGTCGTTCGACAAATTCAACCGCAGATTTTCACCGTCAATCACATGGGGCAGGTATCCCATATCGAATAATTGGCGCTCGAGCCGGTATGCAATCGTGCTCTTGCCGGACTTCGGCAGACCGGTCAGCCATACCGTCGCCGCCTTTTGTTGGGTGCGCTCGGCGCGTTGTTCCCGCGTAATTTCACTTTTTTGCGGATGGACGTCCGTGGCGGCACGTTTTCGCTGCAGCAAGGGATCAATGGTGAGCTCGTTCGGACGGCGGTCCAGAATCATCCCGCCCGCCATTGTCAAATTGCTGATCGGATCAATCACTATAAAAGCACCCGTGGTGCGGTTCAGTGCGTAGGGATCGTAGTGCAGAGGGCTATGCAGGCGCAGAACAACACGGCCGATATCGTTGAGCCCCAATTCCCGGGCCGGCTCGCTGTGGAGCGTATTGACATCGATTTTGTAGCGGATGCCCATAACTTCGGCCGTAATGGTACGTGTCAGATGTTTGATGCGGTACCGCGCACCTTCACGAAGCGGCCGGTCGTTCATCCAGACAACCATCGCCTCCAGCAAACGCCCGGTGTGCGGTGTGTTGTTCAGGTGTACCAGCATGTCGCCCCGGCTGATGTCGAGTTCATCCTCAAGCGAAACCGTCACCGACATCGGCGGAAAAGCCTCCTCCAAAGCTCCATCATATGTCAAAATAGATTTCACGCGCGTACGGCGACCGGACGGCAGCGCCATGACCTGCGCGCCGGTTCGCAGGATCCCGGACGCCAGGGTGCCGGCATAGCCCCGGAAGTCGGCGTCGGGACGTATCACATACTGCACCGGAAACCTCAAATCAACCAGATTGCGGTCGCTGGTCACCTGGATGGTTTCCAGGTATTCAATGAACGGCTGTCCATCGAACCACGGCATATTTTCGCTCTTCTTTACCACATTGTCGCCTTTGAGCGCTGAAATGGGGAGGAAATGGATGTCGGGGATTTCCAGGCGCTCGGAGAAATCGATGAAGTCCTCCCGGATACTGTCAAACACTTCTTTCCGGTAATCAACGGTATCCATTTTATTCACAGCGATAACCAGATGATTAATACCCAGCAGCGAAAGGATGAAGCTATGCCGTTTTGTCTGCTGTAAGACCCCCTGCGCGGCATCGATAAGGATGACGGCCAGCTCCGCATTGGACGCTCCTGTGACCGCGTTACGCGTGTACTGCTCATGACCGGGGCAATCGGCGATGATGAAATTGCGTTTAGGCGTCGAAAAATACCGGTAGGCCACGTCGATAGTAATGCCCTGCTCGCGTTCGGCCTTTAACCCGTCGCATAGGAGCGCATAGTCGATTTCATCACCGGCCGAGCCGCGCCGGCCCGAGTCCTCTTCCAAACTCGACAGATGGTCTTCATACAGGGTCTTGCTGTCGTACAGCAATCGTCCGATCAATGTCGATTTCCCGTCATCCACACTGCCGACGGTCACCAGACGCACGAGGTCTTTACGTTCATTTTCTTCAAAAAGTTCTTTTGCTGTTATTCTCTCGGATTTCAGGTTCATATCCTATTCATGTCGTTTCAGAAGTGCACATTACCATTAGAAATATCCTTCACGCTTTTTTGTTTCCATACTCCCCTCGGCATCGTGGTCGATAACACGTGTAGAGCGCTCCGAGCTGCGAACAGTCATCATCTCCTCGACAATCTTTTCGACGGTATCGGCTTCGGAACGGACGGCGCCGGTGCAGGGGTAGCAGCCCAGTGTGCGGAAGCGGCACATGACGGTGCGGGGTTCTTCATCGGGTTTGAGCGGTAACGGCGCGTCAAGAGATATCAACTGCCCGTCACGTTCAACCACTTGGCGCGGTGCGGCGAAATACAGCGGCACGATGGGGATATCCTCAACGTAAATATAATGCCACACATCGAGTTCCGTCCAATTGGAGAGCGGGAAAACCCTTATGCTTTCGCCCTTCTTGTGCATCCCGTTATAGACTCGCCAGAGCTCGGGACGCTGATTTTTGGGGTCCCACTGCCCGAACTCATCTCTGAAGGAATACACGCGCTCTTTGGCCCGCGATTTCTCTTCATCGCGCCTTGCTCCGCCGAATGCAGCGTCATATTGCCCCCCCTGCAATGCGTCGAGCAGGGCCTGTGTTTTGAGCAAGGTGCAGCATTTTTGTGTCCCCCAGTCAAAAGGATTCACACCGCGTGCGATGGCATCCTCATTGCGGTGAACGACAAGTTCAACGCCGGTTTCTTCAGCCATTCTCGCACGAAACTCGTACATTTCCTGAAACTTCATGCCGGTATCGACGTGCAGAAGCGGGAAAGGTATCGGCCCCGGATGGAATGCTTTCAGGGCGAGCCGAAGCATCACGGAGGAGTCCTTGCCAATGGAATACAGCATGACCGGACGCTCGAATTCAGCGGTCACTTCACGGATAATATGGATGCTCTCGGCTTCCAGAGCTTTCAGGTTGGATAAATTATATCTGCTCATAATGCGGATTTTTTAATTATATAGTTCATTAACTGAGAAACACACTCTTCAAGGCCGTAACGCTGACTATCAATAATTATATCGGGGTTTTCGGGTTCTTCATAAGGGGCGGAGATGCCGGTAAAATCGCGGACCTCGCCGGCACGTGCTTTTTTATATAACCCCTTCGGATCGCGTTCCTCACATACCGACAGATCAGCTTGTATATACACCTCGATAAACCGTTCGGGCCCTATGGCCAGGCGGGCCGCATCACGGTCCCGCCTGTAAGGGGAGATGAATGATGTCAGAGCAATGACACCAGCATCAGCAAAAAGTTTAGCGACTTCGGTAACGCGGCGAATGTTTTCTGTGCGGTCCCCGGCCGAAAAACCCAGGTCCCGGTTCAGCCCATGCCGAACATTGTCCCCGTCGAGCACAAAAGCCATACGACGCTGCAGCAAGAGCCGTTTCTCACATTCATAGGCAATGGTCGACTTCCCCGATCCGCTCAGCCCGGTAATCCAGGCCACCAGTCCTTTTTGCCCCAACAGAGATTGGCGTTCACCGGGGCCGATCAGCCCCTGCTGCCAAACGATATTTTTATCTCCCGATTGCATATCTTGATTCATTAATGATTCATTCACACTATTTATACGGGGATAATACCCCCAATTCTATGTTGTAAAAATACTTCTCATTCATACGCCGGGTAAATATTCAGTGAACCCCGTT
>JAGYMJ010000526.1 GCA_018400625.1 Planctomycetota bacterium | reverse complement strand
GGCACAGGGCACGGTGGTGATGTTACGGGGTTCACTGAGGAGTTACCATTGATTATACACAAATTCCCGTTCTATGTCAATGGAAGGCAAGGATTAAAAAGGGATAGTATAAAGAAAGTCGGGCTTTTGACTATTGTAGTGTTCAAGGTTCCTTTAGCGATCCTAAGAGAATGTCATGGATTGCAAAGGACCCACATAAAAGCGATTCACTTGACGCCTTTAAGCTGACTGAGTATCTACGAATAGGCAGGAGACATCCTGTCTATTATACAGACGGTAAGAAGAACCGTTCCCTTAAGACACAAGTTCAGTGTCAGGAAATATATCCGATATTCCAACATTGCTGAGCCATAAAGAATTTCTCCCTTGTCCTGATTGGAACCATTAAATGTTGTTATAAAAAGCCCCCCCCTACTCCGGCCTCCATCCCTTTTCCAAGGCCATGATCAGCGCACGCATGTAGGCAATGGAGTAAGTCCTGCCTGCGCCGGGGCCGATGCCCACCCCGCCGCGGGGCACATCCCGGTCAATGGCCATCACGGGAGCGTGGTCGGGGATCATCGTCCCGTCGTAGCCGACCTCGTAGAACGCCCTCATCACCTCGTGCATATCAACATATCCGTTGTCCGGGAACGTCTCCTGGTAGCGGGGGATCGGCGAGCTGAGGTTCCGGAAATGGGCGTGGAAGATGCGGTTGCGGCTGCCGTAGTAGCGCACTGCGTCCGGGATGTCGCCATACGTGTCCGGATTGGTTGCGAAGACGCCCGTGCATAGGGTGAGGCCAAAACGGGGGCTGTCGGCGATCTCGATGGCTTTATCAATGCAGTCCCGGCTGTGGAAAGGAATGGCCACGCCGTTGGCTTCCGGGACGCCCGCGTTGGTATGTACGCCGACGGAAAGCCCCGTCTCCTCGGCGACCGGCATGGCACGCTCTGCCCACCATGCGAAGTTCTCCCACATTTCCTCCGCCGGGTACCGGCGCCCATAGACCAGTTCGCTGCTTAACTCGGGATCAAGCAGACGGTCCACCGTGTGGGCACCGCGTGTCGTCTTGGCGTCCTCGGGCCTGCGGAAGTACCTCACCCTGGACGGCCGCCAACTTATGAGCTCGGCCCTGAACCCGACTGCCGCCGCGTCGCGCACGAACTGCAGGTACTCCTCCATCAGTTTTTCACGCCCCTCCCCTCCCATCACGAGGGGATCAGACTTGCGGGCCCAGAAGACATGGTTGTTGACGCTGCCGACCTCGAAACCGTTCTCGTTCATACGGGTGACAATGCTCTCCAGCCGCTCACGGTCGTACTCGCCCGAGGTGATGACGATGTCCACGTGGGTGAGGCCAAGCTGCCGGAGGTAGAGCAAGTATTCGTCGCTTGGGTTGGTGTTGATGCGTATGCTCAGCTTGATGTTTGAACGCTCAGAGGGTGTCGGTTCGACCGGCGTCTCATCCGTTGTCCTGCGCGGATCATCCCCCTGGATCGCCAACACGAAGCCCAGAAACAGGCTGACGGTCAGTGCGGCACACATGCGTGTTTTCATCGGCCAATCTCCTCCTGAAGTTAAGGTAAATATTCAGTGAACCACCTGGCACCCTACCGTACCTTGTGTGGCATCCCCACCGTGCCTCGTGCCGGTGGAATGAAGATTAAACGCTGCGAGCATTGTATCTACTACCCTTTAGCCGTTGACTATCCGTTCCAAGGCCTTTTTAAGCAGTTTTTTGTTCATTTTTTTCATGGGTATTCCGCCCTATATAGTAATGCGAACAACGTCAATATAACAGCGATGCAGAAGTGCCGGGCCCAATATGCATTATAATACAAAACTTTGGCGGCGGCAAGAGGCTTGCTTCCTGATTAAGGCCGGGAAGCCAAAAAAAACGCCATGCATGGTAATTTTGTCAGGCCGGCGCGGATTTCTCACGAATCCGCTCCATAAGCTCGTCAAGGGACTTGAGACTCGCGCCCATTGCCGCAGCCAGAGACATCGGCTGAGACCCAATTTAGGGATGCGGTTTCGTTGGGTGCATTTCAAGGATGAGTTTACTGAAGGCCGCAACGTTGTGGAATCCGCCGCTGCCGGTTGGGGAGAAGGCTGTAACTTCCACCGCATCGGGCCGGATGCGCTGCCGGCAAAGATTGAAAAACCAGGGATGGTCGGGAGTTGGGGGGCGCCCGACGACCCCTCGTAGCGGATCATGGGCCGGACCGCCGGGCGGACGCACCGGCGGGATGCGAACCTCCAATTGCCAACCGTCTTGCGCGAAATAGGTGGCGATTTCGGCGTCCGGCAGCCAGAGGCGGTTGAGCCCATCGATGATTCCGTAGCCGCGGTCCAGGCTGACCTGAGCACCGGCGGGATTGATGACGATCTGATAGTAGGCGTGATCGGCGGTTTCCAGCAGGATCTCCACCGCATCCCCGTTCCAGATGGCGGCGTCGCCATGCAAATGCGTCCCGATGCGAATGCCTGCCGGATCCGTATCGACACAATGGATGCCGAGATAAAGCGCCCCGTCGTACCAGAACATTTTGAAGGTCGTCGGGTGTTCCGGTGGTGTGCCGTGTGTCAAGTCCCGCAAGGAGTACGCAGGCAGCTCGCCCCACACGGCTTCGTCCAGGCGACCGTCGAGCGTTATAGCTGGGGTGTCCTCCAAAACGCTAACCTGCACCACCGGGTTCTGTTCGCGGTCAGGAACGAAAACCGGTGCGTTGATCGGCCAGTCATCGGTCCGGAAAGGGGAAGCCGGCATGCCGGCGCCGTTCAACAGACTCCAGGCGGGATGGTCGGCCCAGGCATATCGGACTGCAACCGGCTCGGCAATTTCCGGGTGTGAGACCACCACCGTCAAACCCTCGATCACGGCCCGGGCCGGCAACCAGCGCTGATCAGCAGCGGCGATTTCAAAACCGGTGAGGATGCCGTCCCTGGCGACCAGCCCCCCGTCGGTTTGCTGAAACGACAACCGGTTCGCACTGCCCTCCGTCGTGGCCGACGTCCACAGCGGGCCGCCGGCCACAACGTCCTGTTGGGCATAGACATCGGCCAGCGCCCAGACGGCAAGGCGTCTTCCGATGCCCTGCTTGTCGGCTGGATGGATATCGTCCGGATCGCCCAGCCCGAGCCCGACGGCCATACCGGTATGGGGCAGACTGAGCGTCCGGCGCATCTGTTCGCGAATCACCGGCCAGAAGCGCCGTCCGATCTCGCCGGCGACACGGTATTCCGGCAACTGCACCCAGGCGAACGGCAACGCGGAATCCCAGCGTCGCCGCAAATCCAGGATCAACGCCGTCAAGCGTTCGCCATATTCGGGGGCGGAAGGGAGAAACGCGTCGGTTTCACCCTGGTACCAGATCACGCCGCGCAGACCGAACGGTACCAGGGGATGGATCATGCCGTTGAACAGGTTGGCCGGCACGTTTTTATAGAGTCGTGGCGAGACGGGTAGCTGGGGCTTGCGCAAAGCCGGGGCATCGGGAGGGGCCGTGGCGTCGCGCCAGATCGCCAACGCCCGGTCGTGTTGCGCCCGAGCCGCGGCAGCATCCCATGACAGATCGTCCGGCAGGCGCAAGCGATCCATTACCGGTTGAAATGCCTCCAGCGAATCGAGGGCCTCAAAACTCAGCCAGGCTTCGATCAAGGTGCCGCCCTCGGCAGCGACAATTAGCCCCACCGGCGTGTCCAGGCGCTGATGCAGTTCCCGCCCGAACAGATAGGCGACAGCGGAAAACCGTCTCGCCTCGCCGGGGGTGCAAATCACCCACTGGCCTTCAACATCGTCCTGGGGCGCGGCGGCCGGTCGGGTGGGAATGCTGAACAGACGAATTTCCGGGAAGGTTGCCGAAGCGATTTCCCGTTGCGCATCCCGAACGCCGGCCAGGCTCATCGCCATGTTCGATTGCCCGGCGCACAGCCAGACCTCGCCCACCCGAATGTCTTCGACAGTCAGCCGCTGAATCTCCATATCAACCGTCATTTGCAACGCGTTCCCGGTAGGCAACGGTTCGAGAAAAACACGCCATCTGCCATCCGGATCGGCCCTCGTTTCTCGGACCTGGTCGGCAATCGTCACTGTGACCGGTGCACCCGGCGCGGCCCAGCCCCAGACGGGAAGCGGCCGGTCAGCTTGCAGGACCATGTGGTCGGAAAACAAGGCTGGCAGTCTCAGATCAGCGTGTGCGACCAGACCGGCGCTCAACATCGACATCGCGGCCAGAAAAAACCATTTTCCAAATTGACTGTGTTTCATGCTTTGAAATATAAAATGACTATCCCATTATTTCGTATTTAACGCCACATCCAACCGCACAATACGGGAGGGTTCCATATGCTGACGCCCTTGAAAGGATGATTCGGAGTAAGTATTCAGTGAACCACGTCCAAAATTTTATTCTCTTCTTATGAATAGCATACATCTAAAGTCCATTTGATTTGAGTATAACGCAACAAAAGGTCAAATGTCAATGATGTTTAATAATAACGGAGAAAGGATTTCGCTTTTTGGAAAAAAGCTTGGCAAAAACTTTAATGGGGGCAGAGAAAATTTTCCCCCTTGACCGACGACCACCGGCACAAGGCACGGTGGGGATGCTACGGGGTTCACTAAGGACTTACGCGAGAGGAACACTTCCCCGAAAAAACGTCTCTAATCGTCCCGCTGCGGCGGCACTCTCCCGCTACCAGCACTCTGCGCTGGAACTTGCAATATGCGCGTTGAGGAATTTATCCGCAGCCGATGAACAGCCAGGCGATGGGAGCGGTTGCAAACCAGAATCAAACGGATTCCTCATTGACCACGCGGTGAGCAATCTCACACCACTTCTTAACGCGCTCGACATCGCCCCGCACGGTGCTGATATCTTTCATGATGAACTCGCACGGCATGCCTTGCGATTGGGCGATACGGTTTTTCATGTCCTTTTCGGCCCGTTCTTCGTTGAAGACATCTTCAGCAAGCATCGCAGGAGATGGTTTATGGCTGAAAACATAGGTTTGAGCCGCCCGTTCAGCGGCTTCGGCCACATCGCACCAGGGGCTGATGCTGATCTTCCGTAATCTCGGCACACCGCCCAGTATATCCATTTTGTTATGCAGTGGCTCACAACAACCGTAATAATTCAGACCACAGCGTTCCATAACCTCTTTTTCATAGCTCAACGCGAACTCTTCATGCATAGCGGGCGATACTTCGCTGAAAATTTGGGCCGTCGCCCCGCCCCACTGATCGAGGAGCCGGTAGTGATCGGGGTCGTGATCCGGCTGGGGGAGTTCATCGGTATAACTCGCAGCCCCCGACCCCACACGCTGGAGCGGGTGGGGATAATCGAGGAGGTTGCGTTCCTCATACTGAGTCATGCGCGCCAAAAAAGCATCCGTCAGGCGGCGCATGACGGCATGGATAAAATCCGGTCGCAGCGCCATATCGGTCAGAGCCTCCGTCACCCCTGTCCAGCGGACAAGCATGTCCCATCCATTGAAAAAATGTGCCCGGGGCCCACGCAACTTTACATCCAGAATATCGCCGAACAAATCCTCAAAAAACGCCTGGTTCTTGCGGGTTTCTTCTTCATCGTAACGCACGTCCGGCATCTGAATTTTTTCAATATCCTCAAACTCAGCGATCACCGGTTCGTAATGATGCGATTGGATCCTCGTGCCGCCGTCCTGCACGATGCGCTGCTCCTTGATCCGGATGCCGAATTCGACGCCGCTCATGACCTGTTTAACCTCATACGACCCCAAAACAACATCGTCGGTGCGCAGGTGTTTCGCAGTGAAGAGTTTGCGACGCAGACCCTGTTCAATGTTTCGATGCTGCTCATCTTTACATTCGGGTGTCAACTCATCGACTTTGTGCTCGAACTCCCCCCACGGTATTTCCGTAATCCAGACCATAGGACGATGCTCCCGGAGGCTGTTGATTCTTTTCCAACCCTCGATTTTTTCTTCCTGGACGGGATCGGCCGCGATCTCAGCCAATGCGGACGCTAATCGTCGGACAATGTCACGATCATTCTCAATCGACATGGACATGTATCTCCTTTACTTTTGATGTATATATTCAGTGAACACCGTTTCTCCCGGGGGAAGTATTCGGTATTCAGTGAACCACGTTACCGCCGGGCTTGTCCCGGTGGATCGGTATTTCTGCACTACAAATGGACCCGGCGAACAGGCCCAAC
>JAGYMJ010000525.1 GCA_018400625.1 Planctomycetota bacterium | reverse complement strand
AGCTAACCCCATCACAATTAGTGTAGGACAACCAGACCCAACCCTAGACGGCCCGCGGTCTTTCATCCCTCAAGCCACCCGATTATGCGGTCTTCATCCTCATCGCGCCAGGGTTGGGGATCATGGGGATTATCGCTGTAAACCGCTCCCATTATATCACGGTAATCACCTTCGCGCAGATGCTGCTCACGCCAAAGTGAAAACTGCGCTCGATCATACTCCTTAGCCCGTCTGTCAACGGTTTCATAATCAACAATCTGCCGCAATTGCTTGTCCATTTCGGCACATTTGTCCGGTTGAGTTTTTGACAGGTCCGTCAATTCATCCGGATCTTCTCTCAGATTGAAAAGCAGTGCAGGATAGCCCGGGAACCCCTGATACTTCCATTCGCCGCTGCACAACATAAAAGAACCCGTCGGGCAGCACGTGGAATGATATTCGGCAAAAACCCCGTTGGGCCTCTTCGATGTTGTACCGCCCGTAAGTTCAGGAACCAGCGAAAGCCCGTCACACTCTGCAGCCGGTTCAAGCCCGGCCAGTTCGACTAAGGTAGGGTGGATATCCACAAGAGAGACGGGTTCCTTGACACGCTTCCCCTTTTGGGCTCCGGGCCCACTGACGATGAGTGGTACGCGGATGGACGCTTCAAAATGTGTCAGCTTGATATACTGACGGTGTTCGCCCAGCATTTCTCCATGATCACTTGTGAAAAAGACCCAGGTGCAGTCGCGCAGCCCGAGTTCATCGAGTTTTTTCAGGATCCGGCCCACCATATCGTCAATTTCAGCAATCATGGCGAAATACATACGGCGACGCAAGTGCATAGCTTCCGGTTCCATCGCGTGTCCCCAGTTTTTCTGCAGCCTTTGCAAGGGCAATAGAGGGTGATCCAGAGTGTCTTCGGGGGGCGCCACCACCCGCTCCGGCGCTATGCGATCCAGATATTCCGGCGATGTGAGGAATGGGTGATGCGGGCTGTGGATACCGAGCGAGAGCATGAACGGCTTACCATCCGCTTGAGCCGCCTCCCTGATCCAATCGCCCGCTTCATCGACCGTCTCCCAATCCCTTTTTTTAGCACGTTTTTCGCCTTCCGGCAGGACCCTTGGCGGCTTTGACTCGCCATGAACAGGGCGCGGTATGGCCGCCGCACGGGTCCAACTGCCTACGCGGGCGGTTATGCTGTGGCTGCCGGAAAGATAGTCCGACCTGCCAAGAATACGGGTATGGTAACCCGCTTTATTGATTCGCGAAACTGCCGTAGGACTGTCGGGCTCGAGCCCCCGGCTATTATTCCACGCTTCGATATTATGAGCGAAACGCCCTGACCACATGCTTGCGCGGGCGGGACAGCAGAGCGGATAAGTGGAATAAGTATTCTCGAAAATAGTCCCTTCCGCAGCCAACCTGTCCAGATTGGGGGTCACCCCCTCAAGCGCCGGGCGTCCCATGCACCCCAGCATACGCCCATCAAAGCTATCGGCATGCATGATAAGAATATTTGGTTGTTTTTTCATTAGCGGAATATTTTTTGCCTTTACCATTTTTGATGCAAATCGGAGGGATAACGGCCGGAAGTCCTGTGGCCGTGACCGGGACGCGCCGGGCCCCAATTGATGGCATAAGGATATTCATCGGAGGTTGCGAGCGGTTTGATCTCCTCCACCCATATTTCACGGGCCCTGTTCTCCGCTTCGACATCGCCGGTATCATTGAACTTTACCATCATTTCCCGCGCTTCCGTCACCAATCGGGTATAGTCGAGTCCCATTCGCAAGAAATTGATCCGTTCACTATATATCTCCGGTTCATTTTCCAGGGCGTTCTTGGCGCTGTCGAGGTAACCGTAAGCTCTATCGAAAAAATCGGCATCAAAAAGCTCCGGCGAATCAATATTCCGCTCCAAAGACTCTTCCCACTTCTGTTCCATCAGACCCCAGTAGGAACGGATATATTCGGAAGCGTCACCGAACCCTCTGCGGTAATAGTCATCAAGCATAGCTTCACCGTCCTGCCAGGGGTTCCAGGTCATCTGTGCAAGAACATAATAAAAAGGCGCTCGGGTGGCCCAGTGTTCCCAGACCATATCAATCATGATCCCGATAGCATTATTCTCCGCTACGAAGCGAACATCTCTAATTGTCTGCCGCGGAGAAACAAGCGGTTTGGAGGCCCGGGCCCTGGCCTTATTCGGCCGCCATACGATATTCGGTGCGACCTCTCCCCAACCTTCAAACTGTTCACGATGAAGGGTACCCTGGGGCGAGCCCCTGTCGGCGGAATAAGGACGCAGCAGGAAATTGGCCACACTTGAAACGATGACGTTACTCTCGGGGATTGCTTCCACGGGGGCCGGGCGCGAATGGCCATAAGCGGCAATCCGCACATAATAATCCTGATCCGGATAGCGTTCTTTCAATTTTCTTGCAAGCTGGTTGGCAAAATTGACCTGCCGGTCCGACATAGCGACATATTGCTGAGCCATTCCTTCCCAATCAAAGCGGCGCAACTCGCCCTCAATGTGATCCCAGGCGCGGCAATCCTCGCAAACACAATAACCGCTGGCCCATGAATCATTGGCCGAGGCATCAAAAACGGTCTGAGTCGGGTCCGCCTCCAATTGTTTCTCGACTTCCACCATCCACTGTTCCCAGACGTCAGGATGAGATTTGCAAATTTTTGCCGTTCTGGGAGAAGGATATCCGCTCCTGGTGCCGTCGGGCTGCAAGGCAAAATACTCCGGGTTCGTCTCGTGAAACCTGTTCCACCAATCGGCAAAGGCATGACCGGCCGGCACACGCAGAGAATCCAACCTGATACGCTGCAGACGCAGCCACTCCTGAGAGCGTCCGTATCCGCCGCCACGCCCCAGTCGGGAATAATTAAATATCCCGCCCCTTGACCGGATTTGCGGATGATAGCGGTACTCGAAAGGAGAAAAAGCTATCCGGTCCTGCTTGATGATGTCGACACCCGTTTCTCCGGGCCAGATCCACCTTACATCAAGATAGTCCTGCAAAAAACTATAGACGGCATTTGCCGTCCCGTATTCCTGCTGCACCCCGGCGACCACTTTATCGCGCCCCGCGATGAGAATATGGTTTGTATTTGCAGCAATGACGATCTCCTCAGGGTGCTCGAACTCAAGGTCTATATCCGGCAGCAGCTCATCCACCGCCGGCTGATATCCGACCCAGATCGCGCTTGGGGGCACAGGTTCCGGCCGCCCTTCGATCATTTCCGGCTTCACCCCGCTAATCATCTCGATATATTCGCCCAGTTCTGAGGCCGCACGACGTGTTGAGGAGGTTGCATCATCGGAGACAACTATCGGCGCCAGGCTTTCTCCCCCATCAACCAGCACCAGTCCCTGGCTTCTCGTTTCAAGAGCAGCGGTAAAGGACAGCAAAACGGCAAAAAAACAAAAGCATAAAAATCCTGCAAAAGGCGTCTTCTTAAGACATAACACATGTTCTTTGTTCACCGCAAAACCTCCCCGGTTGAAATAAGAGAAACAGAAATATTCAGTGAACCCCGTTGTTCCCCCACCGTGCCCTGTGCCGGTGGGGCGATGATTAAGCACTACGTGTCTAAACACTAAAACCGTAGCCGTGCGGATGAACGGCGGAGTTTAGGGCGTTGGCGCCTCGTAGTGCTTA
>JAGYMJ010000524.1 GCA_018400625.1 Planctomycetota bacterium | reverse complement strand
CTGTTAATAGACCAAACGACAGTTACACAGGTCTAAAATACTCACACCTCTCATTCCAGAGTTACAGTTTAATATTATACACTATGAGTGAGTAATGTGCAAAAGATATTTTCAAGTTTGAGTCCGGTCTATGAACCCTTTTTTAACGTGCAATGAAAAATGGCCACGCAACCGAGACCCGTTTTTTATTTTGCCTGAAAATCGAACAAAAACACATTTTTACTCTATCGGCAAATGTCTTTAGTGGGCGAAACGTGAAATTCGCCATTTTTCTGCAGCCAGACGCCGTCCGTATGATTTTCATTAAACTCCGGGGTTTTCTCTTTTATCTTCTCAACACGCTCTTTGTGTATCTCTGCATCATCCTTATTGTTGGAAGCTACGGTTACGTCAGTGAGCAGGTTCACTTCATTATCCGGGTTGGCTTTCTCCGTGACGCTCACCACCTGGCCTCTATGCTTCTTGGCGTTCTTGCGACGAAAAGTCGCATCCGGATCATCGGGAGATTGAAGCGAATCACTCGGTATATCTTTGCTCTCCCGCACCTGGATTTTCTCTTCCGTTCGGACAAACTGCTCTTCGAAAGTGCGCTGAAAAAGACGGAATACTTCTACATCACCGTATCTGCCTTTTAGTGCTTCATGCAGCTGGGAATATATTTGCCCCAACTGCTCAAGCTCTTTGGGAACATCTGACTGCTGGAGATTGTCAATGTAATGAGCTGCATCATCCTTGACATAAGGGCCAAACAACTCGGCAAGACGCTTCTTGTCGGACTCCGACAATACTCTGTGAAGCCGCAGGAGCATCTCCACCAATAGCCGCACCCGCGTGTATGAGACGATATTGGAAATAGCCTGAAAGGAGTCCGTACGCTGAATATCTCCCTTAATACCCAGCTCCTGCAGCTGCTTGGCGGTAAGATGGTCGAAAACTTGCTCCAGAAGGTTATCGCCTGTCTCTATATAGTGATCAGCCAAACGGCCCAGAAAATTAAAATAAGTGGCTCGGCAAAAAGCTGACTGATCGAAATCAACAATCCCCAGAGCTCTCATCGTAAGCAGGTTGAACTCTATATGCTCAAACAGTTCTCTGGTTGACCAGTTTTTGTGATGCATCAGTATATAACCGCCCACCATCTGGCGAATAGGCTTGTTCGGGGCGCCGTTAGCCTGGCAATAAAGCACCCTGAACGGTTCCTCATCGATACGCGCAACTACGTTCCGGTGGAAAGCCGCTTCCCTGGAGTTATCCATCTTCTTACGCTTATGCTCCGGGAGTTGATAGTAATATCCCATAAGACTCAGCTGCATACCTGAAGAGCTTTTTTTGAAAGATATTTTTATGGCCCGTAAAAAAAAAATTATATGCTATTGAGTGGCCATATTATACCACAATTAAACATCTGTCACAAGTGAATATCTGACATGTAATCTATTTTAATAGAAAGGTTTAAGGAATATTTAGAGGGAGATGCTTCTCCCCGGTTTTTCCTTTCCTCGGTGCGTCATTTTTCAGTTTTTTCTTGTAACCATTAAGCTTGAACTGAAAGATGGTGTAATGTTCTGTTGCTATAGCTTCGGCGAACCCGCCTCGACAGAGGCGATGTTCGGTAGCCCCGGGTCTCCAACCCGGGGATTGCGGTTCTCCCCCTGCGATGGGCGCCCCGAATGGGGGCGCGGTGGAGCGTCCTTGGAAATGGTAATTAAAGTCCTTGCTGGACATTCAAACTCACTCCCCACCGCGGATTGAGGTATTATACCGTTGACAATCTCAGCATCATTTACCGTGCCCCGTTCGGGGCACCCCGGTGGTGGTATGGCATCCTATTCCACGGGTTCAAAACCCGCGGCTACCGAACCTTGCCCTTTTCAGGGCATAAAGACCTCAGGGTTTTTAGACCGGACTCAAATTTGATTTCGGCAGGCGCGACTTCGGTGCGGCCTTCGGCTTTTTACTTGCACTTTCACCTATAATGTTCTATTATTTCACTTAAAATGTAATATCGACCAAACTCTCTCGTTTTATTTTGTGGATGTGATTTTAAAGGATTTCGCATTTTTGGTGTTGAAAGTTGAAGGACTGCAATGAACGAAAGAAAACCGGGAAAACTCTATGGCCTGTTCATCGGCGTTAACCGCTACGACAGCGAGCAGATCGCCGACCTTCGGTTTGCCTGTACGGATGCGCGGGACGTGCGAAATGCGTTTATGCGTCGATTCAAACTTGAGCCGAACTATTGCATCTCTTTGCTTGATGAGGCTCCCGGCGACTCCTACCCGGACAGGCGCAGGGTTTTGAAAGCTCTTGATAGGTTCTCCAAGGCTCCGGTCAAACCCAATGATACCATTATATTCCTTTTCGCCGGTCACGGGTTCTGCCGCGGCGGGCATACTTTTCTCGGGACTTCGGATACAGAACCTGGCTCGGAAATACTCCTGAAAGAAACGGCGGTGCCGCTGGATACGGTCAGGGAGTTTTTTGCCGGCATAACTGCAGGACAACACCTGCTGATCCTTGACGCATGCCGTAACGTATCCGTAGCGGGCACGCGTAGTGGAGCGGACAATGAGATGCCTGCTCAGATGAGCCGGGATATCCAGTCGGTGGCCAGCTCCGCAGGTGCAAGCGCTACATCCCCCCAAACAATAGCCAAGGCGGTTATCTGTTCTTGCTGGGAAGGACAGGTGGCCTACGAATACCCACAGGGAAAACACGGATGGTTTTGCCATAACCTGCTGAAGGAACTTGAAGGGGCTGGCGAAGAACCTTTATCCATTGCGGACCTGCATTCAGGCGTAAAAAACAGGATGCAGGAGACATGCTGGAATTTGCTGCCGGAGGCTCAGTCCCAGATGCCGCATCTTGAAATCGCAGGGGAAGTGCCGGTTTTGCAAGCGGAGCCAGGCGGAAATATCCAAGGAACTACTACCGATACAAATCAAGGCATTGCAGAACAGGAACCGGCACCAGCAACTCCCAAGACTGATATTGGGGTGCAGCCGAATACAGAGGAAAGTTCCGTGCTTTTGGGAGCGGAAAAAGCTCTTATCGACGGGCGAACAAAGCGGGCAAAGTCAATACTTCGGAAAAACAATCGGATTACAGATACGGCGGATGTGCTGGAATGTGTGGCAAGATTGGCGCAAAAACCGGTAAGAAAACTGCGCAATCGGGAGGCAAAATTAATTGCGGAACGATTGGCTGAATTGCACGGAGGGGAATGGTCTTCGCTTGCAAGTTTTCTGGCCCGGCTGCTCGAACAAAAATACTACCGGCCGCTGCGCCGCCGTGTTCCCGAGGAACTGCAAGTTATTCTGAATGGACAAACTGATGTAGAGCAGTTAACGGAGAGGGAAAGGAACCTTGCATCGGTGATTTCGGAAGGTAAAGAGTTAATTTCATCTTTTGAGAGGTGATTTCATGGAAGATGTTGAAAACACGGACGAAGAGAGGCTGCGTGTAATTCGCTTTTTCCTGCCGCGTCTTGAGAAAGCAGATATGCAGGAAGAGATTAGACAAGAAAAATCAAGAATACGTCAATCACTCGAGGAAGATAAGTCGAGAATACAAAGAGATGGCGACCGGCGGATAGACTCCAAACGTTCCTCTATGAAATCTGAAGAGGGTAAAGTTAGTGCCACTGGATCATTTTTAAATAAGCTGTTGTTCTTGTTTTTTATGATTGGTACGGTTGGATTGATATTGGGTTTATATGGAGTTGAAGAAGAGATATCTCCCGTTGTTGGATATGGATTTGGCTCTGTAGTGGTTTCTTTTGTGCTTTTTTTCGTAGTTATAAGTTTAAGAAAAAAAATGTTAAGCCAAAAAACGTCCGAGATCAGGGAAAAATTTGAAAAGGAAATTCAATCAATTAAGGAAAAAGTGCAAAGAGATATTAAGGAGAAAGAGAGGGAGTGCAAAAAGTGGTTGACTGATTTGGATCAAATTCTGGAAAAATTATACAGCCTTTACCTTGACTCCATAGCCTCCGAAGAAGAAGTAAGCGAATATATAGCAGGACATCTTGATATGGTACGCCAACAGGTCTTTGATGCTCTCGGAATAGAAAAAGCAGATATGCTGGACAGGCGGTGTGCGGAAGTATGGTCGCCAACATTCCTTCAGACACACTCTGCTCCAAAATCCGTTGTGACAGGAATTGGTAAATCCGCAAAAGAAATACGAAATTTGGCGGATGAACTTGTTAAACCAATGAAAGGGGCTTTTGACAAACTGGAAAGTCGTTGCTGGGAGGATTTCAAGAGGCGTGTAATATCTTTATGGGGATTGTCGGAAAATAAGGACGGAAAAGATGCCGGGGCCGAGTCCGAGGAATTGAATGCTTTTTCGGCTATCAGTTTCAGCGAGGCCAGGCAAACCTACCTTGCAGGACATTACTTTTTCCAAATAGCTATATGTGGGGAAGAATGCGTTAATGTGTTCCGCGCTTATGCCAACATCTTAAATAGTAGAATACCTTACACATTGGCAATAAAAATTCCATATGCGGATGTGGTCTCCATAGGTGTGGAAACGGAGCAGAACCTCGAATGGTATCCTGCCTCGGGCATGACTATTGAGCAGCATACACATACTTTGAGCCTGCAGCTGCCGAGCGGAACGACCTACAGGATGTCAGGCGATGCAGGAAGTTCCGCTTCGGTAAAACAAAGCGGGGACGTGGAGGCGAAGGAAGTGGCCAGTGAGGCTAATCAGGCCTTCCGCGATCAGATAGTCAATGTTCGTGCCCTGATAATGGAGGCGAAGAAAGATCAATCTACTGTGGATGATATCTAACCATTGGGCTGGTTTGAATGGGTTGCACGATATGAGTAATTGGCATACAATGCCCTGACGAAAGGGGAAGAGATATTTTTAAATCTGGAGATATGGATAATATGGCAGATTCCAACAACAAATACGCCGTCCTTATAGGCATAAACGATTACCACGAGAGCCTCGGCCCTCTGAATTATTGTGTGAACGACACAAAGCTGCTCCGGGAGACGCTCACGTCCGAGCAGTGCGGGTTTGAGCCCGATAACGTGCTTATGCTGACCGAAGATCAAAGCAGGGAACATCAGCCGACCTTCGGGAACATCCATTCCTGGCTGGGCACGTGGCTGCAGCGGCCCGGACCCGATGACCTCGTCCTTGTTTATTTCGCGGGACACGGACGTGAGTATAAAGGCAGCGGCTTTTTAGCGCCGTGTGACGCCACGCTGGAATCGCTTGGAGTTACAGGAATACCAATACAATACATCCGTGAAATGCTCGAACGATGCAACGCCGACCGCAAGGTGCTGATGCTCGACGCGTGCCACAGTGGCGCCGGGCGTGATGTTGCTCCTATGACTGCCGCTTTCAAGGACGAGCTCGAGGACGGACGCGGTCTTTACACCATAGCGAGCTGCGACGCCGAGCAGATATCACACGAATGGCCGGCGAAGGGGCAGGGAGTGTTCACGTTTTTTCTGGCCGAAGCCATAAAAGAGTCTGCGCCGGCAGAGGCGGATGGAAGAGTTACGCTGGATGGAGTATATAATGCTACCCGGGAACGGGTGCTTGAATGGAGTCGCAGTAAGCGCATTAAGCAGGAACCTGTGAGGATATGCCGGGGGAGCGGATCGTTTGGTATAGCTCAACGTCGGCTAACAACCGAAGAACGTTTGAAACGAGCCGAAAACGAGATGAGTAGACTGAAAGATGAACTCGCCGAAAAGGACAAAAAAATTCAACAGTTGCAGAAAAAGGCTGAACAGGCCGGCAAAGAAGCGGATGAATCACTTAAAAAGGAACTGGAGACTCTGAAGGCGGAAACGATAGTTCGTAAAGATGCTCGGGGTTTTTTGGAAAAGCATGGTGGTTCAAAGGCAAAATGGAGGTCTTTTGTGACCGAAGCCGCAAGCAAGTATCCTGTATTAAGTGATCGCAAAGATGATATAAAAAGAGTTTTAGATGAAGAGGCGGGGCTGGGGAAGAGCAGCGGGAAGCAATTTTCACCTAAAAAGGCCGATCTGCCTGAATGGAAAAAATGGTTGAAAGCTTCCGATTATAATAAAGATTTTGATATAGGCGGTCTTTATCTGTTCGCAATAGCGCTTGGGAGTCCTGGCGCAGGATTAGTTGCTGGACGCCTTTTTGCTTATTCTATATTCGAAATCAGTGAACCAATTTCTTTATTTATAGGTTTGCTAGCAGCGTTGATATTCGGCCCCGGACTTGCTGGTTTTATACACTGGAGATGGCTGGAGCATTACAGGAACAGGTACCGCCTTGAATGTGCGGAATCTTGTATGAAGGTAAATGACATCAATGGTGGTTCCAGTTTCGCTTTGGCCATGGGAAAAGCAGGTGTGGATAAGAGTACAGGTAGCAGGCTACTTATATCTTTGGCCGAGGTTGCAAAGGAACAAGAATATATGAATATGGCAAGAGTGCTTTTGGAAAGAGCGTGGAAATACTGGGGCTCGCCTCATGCCAAGCGGATGTTTGAGGAAATGGAGTAGCAGTTTTTGATATTAACGGAAGGAGTTTTGATAATGAATTCTGCAGCGGACCAGCAATTAATGGAATACGTGCAGGAGATGATAAACACCGGGAAAACTCAAATAACTCTCCCCGGCCACTTGCTGGAAAATGCGAGTGAGGAAGCTTTGGATGAAGTTAGACGCCTTTGTAAACTCAACGGAGTGGAGCTTGAAGTTCAGGGATAGCAAAAAAATAAGGTGAAATCGTTATGGAGAACGCATTGGAACTTTATTCCGACCTGCGTGTACTGATACCTGTCGGTGCAATATTTGTGATTGTCTTTGCTATCGTTTTCCGGACAATGCAGGACATACCGATATTTTCCGGTGAGAATTCAAAACCGGCTCGAGCTATTGTGGCGCTTTGTGTGACTACACTTGCCGTGTTGGGCATGGACCAGGTATTCATAAGACCTATTTTGCTGACCTATGCCGCGATGGGATATGCCGTCCTTATGGGCTTGGCTGCTCTTCTACTAATAACCTGGATTGGTATAATTTTCAGGACTAAAAAAGGTGGTAAGGAATGACACAAAAAGACAGGCTTTTTTTTACGGCTGCGGGCTGTTCGGTTATTTTGATCGGTGCGGTGTGTATGCTGGCCGGAATTACTTTTCTGCGGGCGGTGTTCATTGCCGTCAATGCGGCCACGCTACTGGCTTACGGCTACGACAAATATGCGGCCGGCTCCAGCGTCAGGCGGGTGCCGGAGTATGTTCTGCACATCATGGCGGCAGCCGGCGGCACGCCGGGTGCTTTCGTAGGACAGCAGATTTTCCGCCACAAGACACGCAAGAGCTGTTTTAGAACGGTATTCCTTTTAATAGCGGCAACGCAGTTGGTTCTGCTCATTATATTCACGGTAATGACGAAGTGAGACTGAATTATTATATTAAGGGAAAAGATAGTTGCCCTAAGAACTATGTTTCATAACCTGCCGACTATACGAACTGAACGGCTCCAGTTGCGCAGGCTCCGGGCCGATGATGCGGAGGCGGTTTTCGCTTATGCTTCGGATCCGGAAGTGGCTCGCTGGACTACCTGGGATCCTCATGAGTCTCTGGACGATAGCAAGGCTTTCATATCATCTGTTATTGAAGCCTACAAAAACAATAAACCATCTCCATGGGGAGTGGTTTTAAAGGATACCGGCCTGCTTATAGGAACCTGCGGGTTTTGCGCTTATCATCCCAAACACCAGCGGGCGGAAGACGGCTACGCGCTTTCACGAGAATATTGGGGATGCGGCTATGCAACCGAAGCGCTCAAGGCCGTTATCGATTTTGAATTTCGGGAGATGGAATTGAATAAGATCGAAGGGTATTGCCGGATAAATAATACCGCTTCGGCACGAGTTATGGAAAAAGTTAATATGCACCTGGAAGGAATTCTACGCCAACATATTTATGTTAAAGGTGTATTTCATGATATGAAGATGTATTCCCTGATCAAAAGTGAATAGCAGAGCAGACTGGGAAAAAACAAAATGAGGATGCTAAATAAGCGGTCATGACATGTTTTCGTGCATAATGGGAGAAATCGGGGAAGGTAGTACCCTTTTTATGTTGAAGGGCTTCCTTGGGCAGATAAATCTTTTTCTGTGGACTAAGCCAGCACGTCGCGGACTTTTTTTATGTCTGGGCGCAGTCGTTCTCGATACTGGGGAAGATATTCAAGCACTATATTACCCGTCCATCCAAGCTGCAATAAATACTCCACAACATCAAGACAAAACCGGTCGACAGGGAGATGCTGTTCTCTTGCGTTGCGTGCCGAAAGATGGATAACCGGAATGTTTTGCCAATATGATTCTATTATACCTATAATAAGTTTGTCCTCGCGAATATGTGAAGTATCCAGCGTCATGGGCAGGCCAAAGTCCATAATTTCTTGAGGTGTAAGGACCCGCTTTTTACCGCCGAAGGTCTCGACCGATACGGTGACACTTGTTTCGCGCTGCACTTTTTTTATATTACGGCGGGCCATATCCTGATGGGTTTCCCGCGGTTTTTTTGCCCGGTTGGGATGGACGGTAATAGCTCTGCCGCCAAACCGGTCAGCCAATTGACATGTCTTCGGTCCCCATGAAAGGAACGTATCCTTGCTGATCCATCCCTGTGTGGCGTGAACCGAAAGGACTTCGAAGTCCAGGGAGTCCAGACATTCGAGCATCTCATCAAATTGCGGCTCGACCTGCTCCCACAGTTCATACCGCCAGGGAAGTGCAAGCTCTATGGGGAAATCCACATCCCGGAAGCGTTCGTGGATTTCCTCAATCTTATTGAACCCAACGCGCCCGCCTACCCTGATTGCATCTGCCCCGGATTTCCGGTTTTCAACTTTTTTAACCTCTTCATCGGGTACAGAGCCCCGTGCAACGGTTCTACGGGCCTCTTTTTTTCGGTCCTCGTGAACCTGCTTTGGGGGTGGAATGGGCTTTCGCTTCTTAAGATACCATGGCTTGTCTTTTTTATTCATTTTGTGAATTCTTCCAGATCGAATATCCTGTTAATATCCGGTTTGCGATATTGGGCTTTGCCGGTAATCACCTTCAGGTTGGGCAGGATGTCGACAACTCCTTCGCCGTGCGTATGACCGCAAAAAACCGTCATCTTTTTTCCCGGGTGAGATTCCATTATCTCCAGCAATGCTTTTCCGGTCGCTTCGGAAGCAAAAAAAGGCAGCCAATACGGGCCGGACTGTTTTCCGTCATACCAGGCGGATTCTGCAAACGGCGGCACGTGTGTTAAAACGATAACATGGTCGGCCATATCCAGCGCCTGCGGAACATTAAGCTGGAAATATTCCGCTGCCTGGTCCGCCAATTCCTGCATCTTTTCGAGCTTCTGCTCATCATCCAGCATCGCCAAATCTTCGATATATATGAAGTCGCTTATTCTTACTGTCGAATTCTTGTAATCCCCCAAACGTCCATCGGCCCAGGCTCCGTGCCCTATTAAAGCGGTCTCTTCCGATAAAGTTGCTACTCCCATCTCAGCCACCCAGTTCAGGCAACGAATCTCGGAAGAAATTTTCTTAACTCCTTCTCTCACAGTCGACAGAGTCCCTCCATAGTAATCATGATTCCCGAGACAAAAGTAGATGGGAACATGGAGCGAATGCGCCAGAAAGGCCAGGTAATCGACAACAGTGCTGGCCGTTCCAATGTCCCCTGTTATCAATAAAGCATCCATATTAACCTCTTTAAGGCTATCAACATACTCCTTACATCCTGATTTGTCGAGAAATTCAAGATGAATATCGGTTGTCCAGGCAACTTTCATATCATATTTTCCTGCCATTTTGCGATTGTTTTTCAGAAAATGTATAATTTTGTTACGGCTGTCCTTCTACCCTATCTATGCTTTTGGGGTTGGGTTATTCTGACCTTCTCCTGACGGGCTGTTCACATTTGTGAACGTCCGGGGAAAAATTCAAAGAAAAAGTCCGCTTTGGTAAAAGCATGTCGTGCGTCAGTCTTTTTGGTCATGAACTGTTAATGAGTATAATAGACATGAAGTTTATATGCAAAGGATAATTAGGAGGGACGAACCAAGGACGGGAAGGGCGGGCGGAGCTCAAAGGTAACGCATATAGGCTTTATGACAAGGAGCATAATTAGTATCATGTGTGGAAAGGACAATAACTCATCAGATGAATCTTCCGCCTTTGCAGCATTCAAATTCCCACGTACCCTGCATCTTTCGGGCAGTGCTGTTATCGATGACGACCGGATTATAGCTGCAAAGGAAGTGGACCATATGTGCTCTTCCTGCGAAGTGGTTTTGCAGGAAAAGCTTGATGGCTGTAATGTAGGGGTGTTCTTTGCCGAAAAGAACCGGCCTGTCTGTCAAAAACGGGCCGGGCTGCTGGAAGTGAGGGAAAAAGAACAATACAACGCTTTCCGCAACTGGGTATGGGAAAATTATCAAGGGCTTTGGAGCGTCCTTAACAAAAAATATGTCATATTTGGCGAATGGCTGTGGCAAACCCATGCCGTTTTCTATGACTCATTGCCCGAATACTTTATCGCATACGATGTGCTGGACCGAGAAAACAATCAGTTTCTGACCACAAAGCGATTATATTCTCTGCTGCAAAAGGTTTTCCACACTACACCTGAATTATGGCGAGGAGAGGTACATTCTTCGGAAATGCTCAGCGACCTCGTTCAAAATGTTTTGACAACTTCTGCCTATAGCAATATTCTCGCAGAAGGTATTTACATAAGGTTTGAGACCGACGATCACCTCATAGGGCGGGCCAAGTATAGGAGACCGGATTTTTCCCCGGGCCGCAAATCCAAAAACCCAACCCATAATCAACTTGCAGGTTGAGTTTTGATGGAACCAACCGCTATAGAAATGATGTTTAAGAAATGGGAATAAGCGAGAAAAATTGGGTAGATTGTGATGGTATCAGTGATCTATGAGGCTTATTATGTTGGGAAAATAGGCGTAAAGACGGAAGATAAGGCCCCGGCTGTTGACCGGGGCCCGCTCCTTTGCGTTTTTACCGGACGGCGGATGAAGGTGTTTTCTTAACCTTCCAGAACTTCCAGCCGTTGGATGCGCCTTTTTTGCCGAGATCGCTCGCCTTGCGCTGCTTCTCGGTCGCCTTCAGCATCGCGCCCGACATGGACCGCTCCACAGCATCGGTGGCCGGGCCGGTGAGGATGCGAACGGCTTTGCCGCTCTTGTATCGAGGGGCGCTTATAACCTCCGCTTCGTAGTGCAAGCCCTCGTAATCGGCCTCCAGAATGGTGCCGACCTCCGGCCACTGGTGGCCACTACTGTTCCCTCCGAGCGGTTCGTTTTTTTTCGCTTCACCTTCTTCCTCTTTCTCTCCTTTCTTTGCCTCTCCCTCTTCTGATCTATCGAAAATGCTTTCGTCTCCGGCAGATTCCTCAGAGGCGCTTTCCTGAGGATTATTTTTCTCAGAACCCGTTTCCTGAGCACTTTCTTCCCGGTCAGGCGTTGACTGCTCAGTTGGAGTGAATTGAGGACGGCTCGGCGGATTCTCCAGCACCCCGCTTTGGTGCAGGTAATCGAAATCATCGCTGCAAAGCTTTTCCACCGCCTGCGCCAACACTTGAGTATTTTCTGCTCCATTCATAATGCAAACCTCCGTATTTTGAGTAAAAGAAAAAAGAGCGCCCCGCAAGTCTTTATGATACATGTCTAAAAACCCGCGGGTGCCCTCAAAACCATAAACGATGCTACGTTACTGCTGGGACAAAACCTTCCGCAGCTCCGAAAGGAACGTGTGAGTGAGCTCTTCCAGCACGTAGATCACCGCGCTGCGTGGGAAAAGATCCTGCACGCACTCGGCCTGTATGCCTATTCCGACCGGTTCTATGCCGGCATGGCTGATGCGCTTTACTGCTTCTCGTGCATGCTCGAACGTAACCTGTTCGTTCCACGCGCCCGTAACCGGTTCGCCGTCGGTGAGACACATGAGCACTTTACGCCTTTCTTCGCGCCTTGCCAGACGTCCGGCTGCAAAAAGTAGAGATTCGCCCAATGGCGTAAGAGCTTGTGAACGCAGCTGCCCGAGCCTCCTTGCCGCCTTCTTCCACGGCTCATCGAACTGCTTGAATACGGCGTGGTAGAGCGGAATTATGCGCGAGTAGCGCCGGGCCAGTTCCTGTTCGCTCACGCCAGTTTCCTGAGAAATCTCGTAGCGCAGGTCCCTGTCGGCCGTGCTGAAGGCGATGATCTCGGTCGGGAACTCGAGCAGTGAGAGCGTCTGGGCAAACACCAGGGCGAGATGCCTGCAAAGCTTTATCTGCGGCCCGCGCATCGAAGCCGATACGTCGAGCAGCAGAGTGCAGGCGGTGTCGCCGCCTTTCCTCACTCTTTGCTGGCGAAACACCTTCGGAGACGCATTGGTTCTCAGCCTGTGCAGCGCGCGAGGATCGAGCTTGCCGCGGCTCCTTGACCTGAGCCACCTGACCTTCTGGCGTCCCTGTAGCGTCTGAAGGAGCTTTCGCCGCATGCATGAGGCGTAGCTCTCAAGGCTTTTCAGCTCTTCCCGATAGTCATAACCGTCCGCCTGCTCCGGCACTTCCACAACGTCATACCGGTCGGTATAGACGCGGTAGGAATCGGAACCCTCTGTAGAGCTTTGCTCCGCCTCCTTGGAGATGAGCGAGGAGAGCCTGTCCATGGGACTTTCTTCCGATGAAAAACCTTCGCTGCTTCCGCTGCCGCGCTTGCCCTGAGGTTCCTTTTCTTCCTGCTCTTCTGACTGCTCCGGGCCTCCGGGAGCGCTTTCGGGCTTTTCTTCCGGGGATTCATCATCCGTTTCCTCTTCTCCGTCTCCTTCCTGCTGGTGTTGGTCTTCAGAGGAGTCGGAGGAATCTCCACCCTGAGCTCCGTCGTCCTCTTGGGCGTCTTCTTTTTTCAGATCGGTACCTAACTGTTCCCAGATGCGACGAGCCGACTCAGCTACTTCTTCGGTGGTCTCGGCCCGGGCGGCGGCTTCGATCTCTTCACTGAAGGCGTCCGCAGCCATATAGCCCTGAGGCGCTACCCAGTCCTGATCCGGTCTGCCGGCCGCTCTTGTGTAAAGGGCGGCAGTAAAGTGGTTGAAAGGACTACGCCCGGACGCATTCTCATGTTCCTTTTTGGCCACGAACTGCAGCGCTTCCTTCAGGTTGATGGAAGCTCCCGGGTATTTTTCCGAGAGCAGGCGCTCGATCCGTCCGTCTTCCAGGGAGTTGAGTATGCCGAAAGCCTGCCTGCCATGCTTTTTCTGAAAATAAGGGCCGAGTTCGGTCTGTGTGTAGAGGATATGTGAGACCTCGTGATCACACCACCCCCGGACGGCCCCCATCAAGTCATCAGGCACATTTTCCGGCAGTGACGGCAGGTATATAGTGTTGCCGTCGGTCTTGCAAGAACTACCCTCAAAAATCACGTTCACGCCGTATTTATGGGACAGAATATGGCTTACTTTCTCAAGACTCGTCTCGAGTGTTTTACTATGCATCTTGTTTACCCTCCAGTAAGGAACCGAAATGGCGCTGGCATATCTCATAGACCACCTGACTGTCGGAATCGGCCAGCTTGTTAAGCACGGTGAGTCCGAGAGCGGCCTCGAAGTCGCCGAGCTGACAGTACTTCCTTGCAAAATTGATGAGCCTTCTGGTTGAGAAGGTGCAGTAGAGCTCTTCCTGCTCGATTGCTTCCCGCACGTCTCCGGCCATCCTGGTCAGGTTATGTGCGAGATCGGCATCGCAGCCGGGCGCACGCTGCCTGACGATGGATGCCTCCTTGCGTCCGTCCAGGTAGCTCATCTTGAAAACCACCGCAAACCGGTCCAGAAACGCTTCGTTAAGGACGTTGGTGCCGGTGTAGAGTCCGGTCTCGTCGCCGTGACCCAGGGTGTTGGCAGTGGCAATAAGGCGGAACCTGGGATGGGGCTTTATTATCTCGCCGCCGTTTTGAAGCAGCACCAGCCGGCCTTCATCCTCCATGAGCTGATGTATGGCGAAGGCCACCGACGGCTCCATGCCGTCTATTTCATCTATAAGGCACAGTGCTCCCATACGCATGGCCCTGGGCAGGAAGCCGTAGTTAAAGACGGTCTCTCCGTCGCGAACCGTCCACTCCCCCAGCAGATCACTCTCTGTCAGACCGCCGGATGCGGCAACCCTGACGACCGGCCAGTTAAGACGCGCCCCGATCTGCTCGATAAGCGTTGACTTGCCTATGCCCGTCGGACCAACCAGAAGCGTCTTCTCTCCCGCACGCAGCGAGAGGAGCAGCCGATAGGTAAGTTTTTCCTCCAGTACGTAATCCTCATCCACCCATGGAACGAACTCGCCGCCAGTGACCGGAACGTCGAACTCGACTCCGGAAAGCGAGCAGCGTTTTTTGATGCTTTCGTCTGAGGCGAAGATATTTTCTTCCCCGATGTACCGGGCCAGTTCTTCGCTTATGAGCGGAGCCTGCGGGCACCGCTGATGGTAGCGATCTGGTTTCATCTCATGAACCTGT
>JAGYMJ010000523.1 GCA_018400625.1 Planctomycetota bacterium | reverse complement strand
CACCGGCACAAGGCACGGTGGGGATGCTACGGGGTTCACTGAGGACTTACGATGTACTGCCGTAAAAAAACTAAAGACTTTGTTTGATTTCTTCCCTTGCCGCCTCGAAGGCTTCTTCAATTCTTGACGCATCTGAACCACCTGCCTGCGCGAGGTCGTCTCTTCCGCCGCCACCACCGCCTAGGACCTTTGCCGCGGACACCGCTATTTCTCGGGCGCTCAGGCCGCTTTTCACGAGGTCGTCGCTTACCGCGGCCACCAATGCCACTTTCCCGTCATCCCCGCAGGCAGCCAGTAAGCAGACCATATTGCCATTATCTTTGCGCAGCACGTCGGCGGCGCTGCGCAGCGATTTATGCCCACCGTCCATCACCTTAAATACAGCTCTTACACCCTGGATATCTTCGGATTCTTCGATAAGCCCGCCTCCGGAAGCCATCTGCTTCATCGCCGACTCACGCGCTTTCTGCAAATCATTCCTGACTTCACGGATACGTCGCTGGAGTTCATCCACACGCGAAGGAAGTTTTTCCTTTTGTGTTCCCAGCGAACTGCATAGTTCGCCTATAAGATTTTCACGTTCACGCAAAAGTTGCAAGGAGTTCAAACCGGTAACAGCCTCGATACGTCTCACTCCACCGGCAACGCTGGATTCAGCGATAATTTTGAAAAGGCCGATCTCGCCTGTTCGTTCGCAGTGTGTTCCACCGCAAAGTTCCCTGCTGACATCCCCCACACTGATGACCCTCACCACATCGCCGTATTTTTCACCAAAAAGCGCCATAGCACCAACCTCCTGCGCCTCGCTCCGGCTCATATAACTATCGGCAACGGCGGAATCCGCAAGAATTCTTTCATTCACAATATTTTCAACCGTTTCCCGTTGTTCAGCGGACAATTGGGTGGGATTTGTAAAGTCAAACCTCAATCTCTCCGGGCCGACTGAGGAGCCGCTCTGACTCGCATGTTCGCCGAGTACTTCCCTGAGCGCACAATGCAGAAGGTGAGTAGCGGTATGATTGCGGGCTGTAGCCTTTCTGCGCTGCTTATCAACGATGCAGACAACCCTGTCTCCTTTATTGACAGACCCTTTCTTCACTTTCCCTTCATGCAGAAAAAAGCCTTTTTCCCGGAAGACATCATCAACCTCGAATTCCCATCGCTGCTGTTCGGACGATCTAATCACGGCTTTATCCCCTTTTTGCCCACCCGATTCGCCATACGCCGGAGTGCGGTCGAGGACAAGCTGCACGGTCCGGCCTTCTTCAGCATTTTCCACCAGTTCGCCATTATCTATTATACCGATGACATTCCCCTCACTTTCGAGGGTGCGATAACCGGTAAATTCTGTTTTTTCGTAATGTTCGCTCAATTGCGATACCGGCCCCTGAGCAAAAACATCTCGGTTGAAACCCGAAGAATCTTTGGAGCGTTTCTGATGTTTTTCAAGTTCGCTCAGGAACCCCTGAACATCGGCCGACATATTATGTTCATGGAGGATTGACTCGGTCATTTCAACCGGAAATCCATATGTCTGATAGAGGTCAAAGACCTCTTTTCCTCTCAGCACGGCGCTTTTCTGACGCTTGAGATTGGCTATATGTTCTGAGAGGATAGCGGACCCCCGCTGAACCGTCTGCTGAAAGGACTTCTCCTCCTGGCGGACAACTGTTTCTATATGCTTACGCCCCTCCTCCAATTCGGGATAGGTATCGGCAAAGACCGACAGAACCGGATCGATCAACTCTGTTATGAACGGCCTTTCCAGGCCAAGCTGGAACCCATCGCGCACAGCACGCCTCAAAACGCGTCTCACCACGTAGCCCCGTTCTTCATTGCTGGGAATGACACCGTCGGCTATACAGAAAAACACGGATCTTGCATGGTCGGCGATACGCCGGATCAGCGGCGCTTTGTCCGAATCAGGGGAATAATCACATCCAACCAACTCAGAGATTTTATTGATAAGCGGCTTGAAAACATCAATATCAAAATTGGTCGGAACGTCCTGCATCACACGTGCCATTCTTTCGAGTCCCATTCCGGTATCAATATTTTGCATCGGCAGCGGATCGAGTTTGCCCCCCTCTTTGCGGTCATATTCCTGGAAGACAAGGTTCCATACTTCAACATACCGATCACAATCACAAGATGGATCACAAGAAGCGCTGCCGCATCCCGCTTGAGGGCCTTTATCGTAAAATATTTCGCTGCAGGGGCCACAGGGGCCATCCGGGCCTTCGGAACGTACATTGGCGGGCCAAAAGTTTTCATCCTCGCCATATTTATAAATCTTCTCTTCAGGGAAACCTACAACATCCCCCCAAATACGCTCGGCCTCAGTATCTTCCTCATAAATACTCACAACCATTTTCTCCGGTGGCAGCTTCATTTTATCACTCATGAACTCCCAGGCCCAGCAAATCGCTTCTTCCTTAAAATAATCGCCGAAAGAGAAATTCCCCAGCATTTCAAAAAACGTGTGGTGCGATGCCGTGCGTCCAACTTGTTCGATATCTCCGGTGCGCAGGCATTTCTGGCAGGTAACGGCCCTTTTCAGGGATTGATTTCCTCGGCCGTAAAACTCATCCTTGAACTGGTTCATACCGGCGCCGGTAAAAAGCAGGGATGAATCGCCGGCAGGGACTAAAGTATCGGATCGCACAATGGTGTGCTGTTTAGATTCAAAAAAATCCAAAAAAGCCTGTCGTATTTCATTCGTTTTCATTGTATTCGTTTTTATGAGTAAAAAGGCGGTATGAAAGTTTGCACTTAGCAATAAATCTTTATTCCACCGGCACAGGCCACGGTGGACAAACCAAGTGGTTCACTGAGGGTAAATATTCAGTGAAACACGTTACCGCCGGGCTTGACCCGGTGGAGCGGTA
>JAGYMJ010000522.1 GCA_018400625.1 Planctomycetota bacterium | reverse complement strand
TGGCTCGTAGTGGACGCTTTCAAGCGTCCCCGGGTTAGCGCGGCATTTTCCGGACTCCGGAGCCCCTGAAGGGACTCACTACGAACCTATTGCAACCTTTTCGGCCGGGCTGCTAGTATTAATAAACTCAGAGTTTCACCTTACCACCCTTCTCTCTGCTTTCGTTGGCGGCTTCAAGAAAAGCGGTGATCTCTATCATTTCTTCCGGTTGGACAGGGGATTTGCCGGAATTAAAGAATCGGATAATTTCGGGCAGCAGTAAAGCGTAGAACGGCGGTTTGGAGGCGGCATTTCCGCTTTGTACCCCATTGTCGTCAAAAACATTACAACCGAACACTCCTACTCCTTCTATACGGTAGCCGTAAATAGCCCCGACCCTGCCGTCTTCCCATCGGCCGGAAATAATATCGGCGGTTTCGGACTCCACCACGTTGACCTCAACGCATCCCGTGCCCATTTTAGAGAAAAGGACATCGGCACAATGAATACCATACCAAAAGTATCCGGGATAGTCTTCCAAGATAGCGGTCGGCCCGAAAGTCATGCATCCGGCATTTTGTTTCCCGTCTCCGGGTTCTTTTATCCCAGCGGCGTATCTGATAGGCGAACACGAGAACACCGGAGTCTTGTATTTTTGTGCCATTTCAATGATCTTTTCCGCATCTTTGCTGCTGGTCGTGAACGGTTTATCGATGAAGACCGGCTTTCCCAGGTGAGCGATTTTCTCGAACTGCTCAAGGTGCTGGCGCCCATCGACACTTTCGAGTAAAACGGCATCGACATCTTCGGCAGCCTCTTGGACGGAGTCAACAATACCAACACCATGGTCGTCTTTCAGCTTATTCGTAAATTGATCAACGCGTTCTCTACTTTTAGAGAAGAGCTTGCTCCCGCCCGGGTAGGCAACAGTTACCCGTCCCCCCTCGACGTGGTATTCATTATTTTCGTTATTCAGAAGTTCCGTAAACGCCACACAGTGCGAAGTATCCAACCCTATCATACCTATTTTCAAAGTTTTCATGTTTTTCTCCTTATCTCAGGATTTGTTCAGACAGTATAAAATGTTTTAGCTTAAAAAATCACCTGCTGGTTCAATTTCGATAATTTCCCATTGACGCATTCCGTCTTCGGTTTCACATTTTACTTCTTCACCGGCTTTAGCTCCCATAAAGGCGAGCGCGAGGGGGGAGTTATACGAATAAATGCCGGCTGTGGGATCGGCGTCCCAGGGGCCGAGAAAAGTGAGGGTTTGCGCTTTGCCGGAGCTGTTGAGCGCTTTGACTTTGCATCCTATGGTTACATGTTCCGTGCCCGGCATGTCGGGCGGTATGATTCTTGCCCGGTTGAGTTCTTTTTTAATATCGGCTGCTTTACGGCTCAATCGTTCCCTTTCTTCAAGAGCAGCGGTATATTCAGCGTTCTCGCTCAGATCACCGAAAGCGGCCGCCTCACCGACTTGTTTGACTATCTGAGGGATTTTTTCATTGATCAGTTCATCATACACACTTCGCCTTTTTCGCAGTCCCTGTCGGGTTGTAAAAATATCATTGGATTCCCAAGGCTGGGTCGATATGCGAAAAAGTTCCGGGCGGGCGGCCCTGACGGCCCTTGTCATGATCTTACGCGTCAAATTGTTAAGTCCAGGGTTACGTTCGATCAAATGAACCAGGGCCAGTATTTCATCGTCTTTCGCGCTTTGAGCGGCCGATTCGACGGCAACTTCACCGGACTTGGCAAAAGCCTCCTTCAGGGAGTCAAGGGCTGCATTTGTGGATTTACTTTCCCCGGCGCGGTTCCTGCTTGCAGAGGAAGCAGCGGAAAGCACCCGGCGCATTATAACCATTCCCTCGGGCCCTGCCCATTCTTCCTGTTTTCTTATCGCTTCCCTGTATTTTTTCCATATCCATAAAAGAGAGGTTAGGCATGCGTCCGGCCGCGCTAAAATTGTGTCTATTAAGTTGGCTCGGCAATTGAGGGCATCTTCCTGATCTTTCAGGAGATGGTTGGCAGCAATATCGCAACTTTTCTCCGGTAAATAGGGCAAAGTTTGCATAAAAATATCTTCCCAATTGTCCGGCGCCCATTGGGGGAGATAACGGACAACAAATTCAAGATATTCACTGTCAACGAGCTTGAATTTAAGCAGTTGGAGCCAGTCCACATCCTCCAGCCACCCGGGCCGGCACTGAAGCTCTTCGCTCATCGGCTCGATCTTGTCGCCCAGTTTCCAGAGTATTGCCAGGGAGTTCACTGCCAACTCGGGTTTATCCTTGCTGTTGGCATGACTGGAGTCAAGCAGTTGCTGAGCCATATACGATATTACCGGTTTTTCCTTATCTTTGGTCGCATCCAGTTCCCTGGCGATATTGCTCAGCATCTGCAGCCGCTCTTCAGCATTGGCGGTATTGAATTTGCTTTTGAGTTCTTCGGCATGGGAAATCGGATTCGATCGGATAAAAAACTGTTTCTTTCTGCCCGCTGCGATCCCGATATCCGGCGCTTTTTCCAGTTTTTTGCTTGTTTTACTCCACCAGGATTTCCATTGTTTTTCGCCGATAATTTTTAGCAGATAGCGTTTGATCTGATTCTGGTCCGTGCGTCCTTCAAAAGTTTTGAGCACCACTCTCACCAGTTCTACCGGGTCCTTCTCCGCCAGGTTGCGCAAAGTCTCCTTGTCGAAAAATACGAGGGCCCTTATATCCCTTTGGTCAATTTTGTGGATTTGACTCAGATTATCGAAAGGCAAAACAGAGCTTTTCCCCTCGATGTTGACCTTCAATCCTTCGCTGGCAACGATCTCCTCCACCATTCCTATGCGGGCTCCCGGGTCTTTTCTCACATAGGTGCCGGGCAGCATCTGCATAAGGTATTTCAGCAATTCTGCAGCCTCTTCGAGGGGCAAAGAGGAGTTTTTCAGGCTGGCATCAAGTATTTGCTCACACCAGGGTTCTTTGTTATAATAGGACTCGTAAAGATGGATATATTCTTTCCTCAGCATACTGCTTTCTGGTAGGAAATTGCAGGATTGCTCGCTTGCCTTTACAGCTTCATAACACTTCCCTGCTCCTTCCAATGCGGCGAGCAGATAGCTGATTAGCGATTCCGCGGTTTCAGTGCTGTGTTTTTTGGCAATAAGTTTAGCGGCAATCAACATGTCGGGCCAATGAGTGTCGGCCTTTTCCGCCGCCTCCATCCATTCCAGCTCGAGTTCATCAATTTTACCTTTTTCCGCCAGGTTAACGAATTTATCCATTTGTTTTTTTCCCCAAGTTTCAAATAAATGAACGAATCAACATTTTCATGTTACTCATTATATAATAATCTACCTAAAAAATCTAAGATAAATTTCAATCTTCATTGAAACCGAAAAAATATTCGGGAAAATATATCATGCGGTGTTTTGTCGCCATTGAAATAGATCAACAGTGCCGATTGTTTTTGAAGAGAGCTACGGAACAACTGGAAAAAATTGCCGGTAATCAGAAATGGGTCAAACCGGAAAACATGCACATGACCCTCAAATTCATAGGTAATGATATTGATGAAGAACAATTACCGGAAATAATAAAAAGTTTACAGATGTCTTGCCAGGGGATACCCCCTTTCAATGTAAGGGTTGAGGGATTAGGCGGTTTTCCGCCCCAGGGACGTCCAAAGGTGATTTTTGCTGAGGTCAAAGAAGACAGCGGATATTTGAAAAGACTCGCAGAAAACATCGACAATAATCTGGCCATGCGGGCCGGTATAAAAAGAGATAATCGCCGATTCATTCCGCATATAACACTCGGAAGATGCAGAAAAGGGCACAAAGCATCTAAAATAGAATGTCTGACGCAAGAGCTTGATAATCTTCGTTTTGGGGCCTTTGAAATAACAGAGGTTGTGCTCAAAAAAAGCGACCTGAAACCTTCGGGCCCTGAATACACGATTCTGGAAAGATTTAAATTGGATTAAAGGTGACTTAAATGAGTTCCGGCATAATATTAAGTATCAGCACGACTGATGAACGCGGCCGCACTGCTGAAGTTACGATCACCGAAGACAACGCTGTGCTCTACCGTTCAGGTGAAGGGCAACCAGTGAAACTTTCTCTCAGACGCCGGGAGGTTGACGATTTTGTCTGGGAGGTGGAAGGGTTTGTTGAAGATTGGGAGAAACAATACGGCGAAGGTGTTTCGACAGACCCCCATGGGTGGATGGTCTTGTTGGAGAGAGACCGCCATTTCAATAAATATCAGGGCTGTGGCGAGTATCCCCCTGATTGGGCCGAATTCTTGGAAATGATAGATGACAGGATACTGTATGGTCAAAGAAAATGAACGAAAGATGGCGAATTTCGTAAAAATATCTCAACCTGCTTTATGGTGCTGTATTTTCCTTGCCCTGATCGTTAATAATACTGCTGCTGTTAACTGTGAGGAACTGGCGTATCAGCGCATTACGGATAATTATCACGTAAAAACAGATATTAGCGACGAGTTTGCCGATATAGCTGCAGGGCACATGGAAGCGATATATAGGGAATATCGCTTCCGTTTTCCCGAATATGATCGGAAAGGGGAAGAGCGTTTCACTGTAAAAATTTTCCAGAACAGGCAGCAGTATAATGCTGTTATCCCCCCTGAGGTGAAAGGCTCGGGTGGAGCGTTTATACCCCAGGACCTTCTTCTGGCTGTTTTTAAGGGCGACAATACTCAGGAACAGGTTCTAAGAACCTTATACCACGAAGGTTTCCACCAATTCAGGCATGAATATATTGGAACCCATGTGCCGTTATGGGTCGATGAAGGGTTCGCGGAATATTTTGCTGAAGCCCATTGGACAGGCAGGCGTTTTGCTACGGGACAGATCCCATGGCAAAGATTGAGTGTTGTTCAATCAGCCATCAAAAAACATGATTATGTGCCTCTCAAGGATTTGTTTCTGGTGGAGCACGATGAGTGGCTGGCGGATGTGCGTGAGCAAAACACACAAGCCAATCTGCAATATAACCAGGCATGGTCGGTCGTGCATTTTCTGGTACACGCCCGTTCAGGGCGATTTCGCGAGCGTCTATTCAGTTACCTCCAGGCGCTCTCCGAAGGCAAAGAGCGTGCGGAAGCTTTCAGAGAAAGCTTCGGAGAAAATATTGATTCTATGGAAAGAGCCTGGAAAGAATACGTTACGGGCCTGACCCCGGACAATCTGTCCCTTTCAAGGTTGGACATGGAGCTCATCCTCTTTATTGCTGCTTCATTTTATGATTCACCCAGGGATATGAAAAGTATAAAGGAATTTGTGGAAGACATCTTCGAAAACACAAATCTGGAATGGAGCATCCAGGCGCCCAATGGTGAAAATATAACCTCCGATGACAGGGAGAGGCTGCAAAATATGTTGAGATGTCCCGAAGATAGAGTCCGTAAAGGGGTTTCAAGTTATATTTTATTGCATAACCCGGGGGATGGCCTGCCCGAACTTTACAACATTCACTATGACGGTATACTTATAAAAGCCTATCTTGTTCGCCGTGACAGTCAGTGGATATCTCGCAGTGAAGTTGTCGTCAGGGAGATGGTGTCCCCCGGATTGCAACGAGCACTCCGGCGGGCCGTAAGTGGTTTGTAGTGGATGCTTTCAGAGCGTTCCGGGGCAGCGCGGCATGTTTGCGGACTCCGGCAGCCCCAGCAAGGGGCTCACGACGAACCTGCGCATTTTCAGAAGTAGGGGAAAGGTGCCGTTACCAATCAAGGTTATGAATATCAGTGTCTTATGCTTATTTATATGCCGGTATTGGAGCTTAAAAAGCGAATTTGCCACCAAAAACGGTAACCATTAAGCTTGAATTTGATTGAGTGTTCTTACGGTTAAATAGTAAGTCCTCAGTGAACCCCCGTAACATCACCACCGTGCCCTGTGCCGGTG
>JAGYMJ010000521.1 GCA_018400625.1 Planctomycetota bacterium | reverse complement strand
AGTATGCAGGTATATCATGTGATAAACCGTCGGGAACATTTGTATTATTCGGGGGTATATTAATATGGTTAAAAAATTTATTATTCATGTAACATCTGTAACTCTGCTCATGGGCGGGACCCAGACCGACGTATTCATCGAGATTGAATGTCGTTGTACGGGAAAAATCCAACCGGCCCTTCCTATACTCTTCCGTGAGCATGTGATATAACAGTTCCGGCGTGCTTCCGGTGGCAAGTCCGAGTACGCTATCCGGTTTTTCGCTGATTCTGCGGCTCACAATTTGGGCAGCCCTTCGGCTGATGGCGTTATAGTCCGGCTCGATGACGACTTTCATTGGGGCTCTATGAAATTAAATTTAGAGGAATAAATTGTTTTATTGGTTACGGGCTATGGCATTCGATATTAAAGAAAACAACCTTCAAGCGATTTCTCTCGCTTCAGCTTTTGGATTGAATATGATATGAAAAGTCCACCACAAAATCAATTTCATATAATCACGAGTCTTAAGTCAATCCCCACCGTGCCCTGTGCCGGTGGACCGAACTTATGAACCAGAGCACTAAGTCTATCATAAGAATAAACCGTGAGGCAAGTAAATGGTCGTGATGATAAACGCAAGCCCCAAGCTTACCTGTGCGGCTTTGCAGCCGTATCACTCTCCGAGCGAACCTTGCAAATTTTCAGAAAAACATGCAGCCAAAACGGTTCGTCTTAATGGCGCCACTGACAGGATTGTCTGTGGCACTCAATATCGACAATAAGAAAAGAATACGACAAAATTTGCTCGCCCCGCCCAAATGTGCTACACTATATCAAGTCATGACACGAATTTTCCGGCAATAAGTATTTTGAAATCGTGTACTATTGAATTTCGGCATTGGCTAACGTGATCTACTAAACATTAATAAGACATTTTTGAGAAAGGGTTTATGCGAACTCAACCGGTGATAAATATATTTGTATTCGGCATTTTGGCCGTGACGGCGTGCGGATTGCTTTTTCTGGCTTTCATGAGCAATGCAGGGTCCATTCAGAACGGTGAGGAGCCCGGAGGGCGCACAATTATCGATGCGGTGGGACGTGAGGTGAACGTGCCGGAAACTGTTGAAGGCGTTATCTGCTCGGGGTCCGGAACCCTCCGGCTGCTCACTTATCTTCAGCAGCAGGATCGAATCGTCGGTGTGGACTCGATCGAGAAACGCGGTTCGGTGATTGATACCCGTGCGTATGCGCTGGCTAACCCTCAGTTTGGTGACTATCCACTTTTCGGCGAGTTCCGGGGCTATGACAATCCCGAGTTGATCCTCTCCCTCGATCCCGCCCCCGATGTGATATTCAGAACCGAGGACGCCGGCGGGGACGATCCGGATGTGCTCCGTAAAAAAACCGGAATACCGGTGGTGGTCGTCAGATACGGGGACCTGACCGCCGAACGTGAAGACCTGAATGGGGCTTTGCGCACGATGGCCAAGGTCCTCGGCCCGGAGGAGCGTGCAGAGGATGTCATCGCTTTTTTTGACGGTTTGATAGAAGACCTCCATACGCGCACAACGGGTAGGACTCAAGAGGAACACCCGAGCTGTTATGTGGGCGGAATCGCCATGCGCGGCCCACACGGTTTCCATTCCACCGAACCTGACTATCCGCCCTTTGAATTCACCAACGCCAATAATGTCGCAGGCGGCCTGGCGGTTAGGGGTTCCCATGCCACCGTTGCCCGGGAGAAGATCGTGGAGTGGGACCCGGAAGTGGTTTTCCTGGATATCTCTACAATACGCCTGGGCGATGCGGCCGGGGCGCTTTATGAACTGAGAAACGATCGGGCTTACAGGGGCCTCAGGGCGGTGGAAAAGGTGCGGGTCTATAATGTACTGCCGCACAAATCGTATAACACCAACTACGGTTCCGTGTTCGCCAACGCCTATTTCGTCGGTTCGGTACTTTATCCCGACCGTTTTTCCGACATCGATCCCGTGGAGAAGGCGGATGAAATCTATGAATTCCTGCTGGACGAGCCGGTGTTTAGCGAACTGAATGCCACTTTTAACGACATGATATTCGAGAAAGCTCCCCTTGACTGAGCATTATTTCCATGCCACATTTTGAAGACGGTAAAATCCCTGACGGTTATAACTCCTATTTGCGACGTAAATTTGCTTTTCTTGCGATTCTGCTTGCGGCCGTGATAGGCCTTGCGGTGGTGGCGGTTTCGGCGGGGCCTGTCAACATCTCCCTGGGGCAGACTCTGAGGGCGGTTGCCGGGCTGACGGTGGAACGCCGTATAGGGGCGATTATATGGAACATCAGGATGCCGCAGGCCGTGGCGGCGATCATCGCGGGGGCGGGGCTTGCGGTTGCGGGCGCCGCCATGCAGTCGATACTGCGCAACCCTCTCGGCTCGCCTTTTACCCTCGGGATGTCCAACGCCGCGGCGTTCGGCGCCGCCTTTGCTGTGATGATACTCGGTACCGGCGTCATGTCCAGCGGGGACGGCGCCGAGGCCATAAAACTCGACAGCCATTACCTGACCGCTTTTTCCGCTTTCCTGTGCTGCGTGGTCTGCGCGTTCGTGATCATCGCGGTCTCGCGTCTGCGCGGTTCAACCCCGGAGGTGATGGTGCTGACCGGGGTTGCTCTGGGCTCGCTTTTCACCGCGGCGACGATGTTTCTGCAGTACTTCGCCGATGACGTTCAGCTTGCGGCGATGGTTTTCTGGACTTTTGGTGACCTGGCCCGGGCCTCCTGGAACGAACTCGCCTTTTTGGCGGTGGTTACCGGCGGGGCGGTGGCTTATTTTACAGTCAACCGGTGGAATTATAACGCCATAGATGCCGGTGATGAGACCGCGCGTGGCCTCGGCGTCAATGTCTCCCGGGTTCGCCTCACGGGTATGCTGGCGGCCTCGGTCGTTACGGCTTCGATCGTTTCGGTGATGGGATTGATCGGTTTTGTCGGTCTGGTGTGCCCGCACATGGTGCGGCGCGTGATAGGGGATGATCACCGCTTCCTCATTCCCGGGAGTTGTCTTGCCGGAGCAGCCCTGCTGCTGGCTTCGGACACCGCCGCGCGGCTGCTGATGGCCCCGCATTCCCTGCCGGTCGCGATCCTCACGGCGTTCCTCGGCGCTCCGGTCTTCATCATGCTGATTATCAGGGGGTACAGCCGATGATACTCGATGTGCAGAAGCTGGCGGCAAAATACGGCCGGATCGGAGTATTCGAGAACGTCGATTTTTCGCTCGCTGAAAACGACATCCTGGCAATTCTCGGTCCGAACGGCGCCGGGAAAACCACGATGCTGCGATGCATAAACGCCATATTAAAGCCCGCCGACGGTGCCGTTATGGTCGAAGGGGAAGATGTGCTGCGTATGGGGTCGGAACGCATCGCACGGAAAATAGCCTACGTCGCCCAGAATCCCGAACCGGCGCGCCTGACGGCCTTTGATTCCATTTTGCTCGGTCGCAAACCGCATATGGGA
>JAGYMJ010000520.1 GCA_018400625.1 Planctomycetota bacterium | reverse complement strand
AAAGGGTAATACTAAAACCGAGAATTTTAACAAATAAAGTTTTATAGCGTTTATGATTAATATATTATAGGCTAATACGCAACATGATCTCAAATGAATAGTAGGGTAATACGTTGGCAAAAAAACATAAAAGCTGGAAAGCATTGCTTTTACAAAAGAAAAAATGGTGGTAAAATTGCTAACTCGGAAAGTCGGGCTAAACGTGTTATTGTGCATCAGATTAATTTTTCAAGGAAAGAAGAAAAATCTTGAAATAAAAGGGCCGGCATCTGCGTCTTAATAATATAATGTCATTTTTCTGCACGTGGAGATTGAAAATGCGCACTCAAGATATAAACTTAAACGTCGATTCAGACAGCAGCGTTTTGATGTAGTTCAATGTGCCTTATGACATTTGAGTGACGTGGTTCGTGAATATCTTTGAATGAACGGCAGTCCTTTAATAATTTCTGAGATAAACGGAGAAGTTGATATGCCCTCACATCAAGCCAAGGAGGTTATAAACCCCCACACATTCAACCGTGTTTCACAAGATTACATTGAGGACTATCACCGTCGTTTTATGGTCGTGATTGGGATTAACAGTTATAAAGATATTGGTGGGGGGCGATCCTGGCTTTCTTCTCTGAAGACTCCGATCGCTGATGCATGCAGAATTTTTCGGCTGTTGAAGGATCAGTTCGAGTTCGAGGGACGTCTGTTGGCGGAAAGAGAGGAGGTGCTGAGATATGAGATGAATACTGGCCTTTCGTCCTCCGACAGCCTGGAGCCTTTTATCGAAGGTAATGGTACACGAGGTGACATATTACAGGCTCTTTGGGACATTGGGCGAAACGCCCGGCCCGAAGACCTTTTTCTTTTCTATTATGGCGGCCATAGCACGGTCGAATCCGGCGGTATGAGCTTTTTGTTGCCCTATGGCACGATTCGTGATCGCAGTGATACATACTTGATGTATCCGACATTGTTCGGTGCGTTCGAAGAAATCCCCAGCCTGCATAAGCTGCTTTTTTTCGACTGCTGCTTCTCCGGGGTTATTACAAGAGACATTGGAACTGTGCAAAGCAGTGAAATCCGGGATTTATTGGTTAAATTGGAGCCTGCGGTAGCTGCTTTTGCGTCGACGGACGCCACCAATGTGGCTCCGGATCAATTCCATCACTGGTCTGATACATCGGGACGCACCAGCCCCAATAGTCCGTTTGCCGATGCGCTGGCCGAAGCATTTGAGAACTTGCAAGGGGGCGAAAACCTCATTCCCGCCCAGATTCATACCGCTGTATTTGATGGAGTGCGTAGCCGCGTTCCCACCGTTCCGACCAAAGACGGCAAAAATGTTCCTCTACAACCGGTGGCAAAGATTGTCGGAGCTGCTCCTATCATATTGTCCAAAAAGGGTCTGCGAATAAATTGCCCGGAAGAAATAGTCCTGGAAAGCCAAGAAAAAAAGAAAATATCCATAGGAGTTACAGGGGTCGATGCCGGCCATAGTGTTACACTTCAACTTCAGAATGCTGTGAGTGGGGTTCAGTTGGACAAGGGGGAACTAATCATTGACGGCGCTCAATTGCCCGATGATGAATCCGTTTTGATCATTCAGGCCAAAACAAAGGAGACAATCGAGACCAGCAAAAAAGTGAGGATTTTGCTCTCTGCTAAGGGCAAAGAGCCACTCGTTTTTAATACAAAGGAACTGCCACCTTGTTTTGTAGAAACCGATTATCGAATAATAATTGAGGTGTCCGGCGGCGTTGTCCCTTTCAAAATCGAATCCGATGGACTGCCTCTTGGATTGGAAATATCAACATCCGGAGAAATATATGGCCGGGTGGGCAAAGGCGAAGCAACCGGAGGTGGCTGCCTGAAAGAAGTTGTCATAAACCTTGAAGACAGCATTGGCCAAAAGCTGAGAGATAGGTTCCTATTGCCGGTTATTGATCCCAAAGTATATGTTAGAGTCCCGGGCGGTGAATTCAAGTTCGGATACGGGC
>JAGYMJ010000519.1 GCA_018400625.1 Planctomycetota bacterium | reverse complement strand
GAGCGGGCCGTGCGGATGAACGGCTACGGTTGTAAGTTTTAGACACGTAGTGCTTAATCATCGTCCCACCGGCACAGGGCACGGTGGGGGAACAACGTGGTTCACTGAGGACTTACAAAAATCACCGGTTTCCCTTACCTCTTAAGGTCTCAAAAGAGCAAGTTTGGTTATAAGAGATATTATCGATTATTTTCCCATATTCCGGTTGACTCATCATATGTCCAGCTATCGGGGAAATTGAGCCAGGTTTTTGATTTGGCGCCTTGTGGTCGTTCCCAGCCTTTTTCAATTTTTTCCTTTACATCCCTCAAATGCGGAATTCCACCGATGGCGTCAACGGCCTCAACACTGCAGGCGCCGACTGCGGTTGCCGTGACCAATGTATCAGCCGGCATGGCTCCTCGGGAGAAATCGGCCAGGAAACCAGCTATAGTAGCGTCACCGGAGCCTGTAGTTCCTTTGGCCACGGTAGAAAAAATCGGCGAAAGCATTTCCTTGTCACTCCATTGTCCTAAATCTATCAAGCCGGCAAAAGCATGATGAGTATTTGTATCATCAAAACGGTTGGTTCTTAAATATAAGCCTTTAGTCCCTAATTTGATTGCGGTTATGTCCGCACCCATGTCAAGGAGCTCATCACCTATATTGGAGACCAAGTCGATATCTATGATTTCATTCTGAAGAGATTCCGCATCGTCTTTTTGATCAAGCATAGAGGAAATTTCGCCAATACTGGGAAGAAAAAGATTGACATGTGGCAGGACATTTTCCAGCAGTTTTTTCCAATTAATTTTCCCTGCGGGGCTTTCGGGGTCGGGCATTGACATATCCAGGCTTGTAACTACCCCCATTTCCTGCATATTCTGCATGATTTTTTTCAATTCATTTCCATTGTTCCGATATATCTGTTCCATCAATGGCGGGTAACCAAAATGGAATATACCTGCGGACTTTAGTTTTTGATACGGGATATCGGAAGAGTTGAACGTGTGGTTTGTGCCGGGATAATGCAAGAATACCCTGTCGGTGTCGGGCGGATTCAAAACAATGGAATATGAAGAGGTTTCCTGCTTGTTCACAATCATGCTGTCTGCAAGCGCCGGGTGATGATTCTTAATTATTTTCAGGATAATATCACCGAACTCATCTTTTCCAATCTTGCCGACAAGTGTCGAATCCACTCCCAGCTTTTTGAGTCCTCTACCGGTGTTAGCGACGGCCCCACCGGTAGCGAAATCAACACCTTCCATCTCAATCAGTTTGCCGGGGACGATAGACTCGAAACCGCCTTGTTCCCACTGAGGTATAATGTCCAGACAAATATGTCCTGCAACAGCTATTTTCATGTTTTTTTCCTTTACGGTTGCAAGTTATTGACAAGTCATGCTTAATCATCACCCCCACCGGCGCACAGAGCACGGTGGAGGAACAACGTATTTTGCTGAAGACTGACATTTCACTTTTTTCCTGAGAATCTTATCTGTTTATTAGTGTATACGATAAAGGATTTTTGTTCAAATGTTGATACTTTGCCAACGAAAATTAATTATGAAAACCGAGTGACAACTGATAAAAGTCGAGATTTTTATGTTTGACAATCAGCCTGTCAGCTTTTATACTTTATCTATTATCGTCTAAAAATACTTTTTAAAGAGCATGCACAAACAGCATTATTAAATGACTAAAAATCTGGGTAAATTGGATGCATCAGCGAGATATAAAATCAGAAGATATTGGTCCGGGGGGCAGTACAGGTCGATTTTTGGGGGATGAATGGGCGCCTTGCCGTCATGGGTGTCCTGTCCATGCCGATGTGCGCACATACATTGAACATGCCGCATGCGGTGATTGGAAGAGGGCAGTTGACGTCATTCGCCAAAAACTCTCCTTCGCGGCTGTTTGTGGACGTATATGCCACCACCCATGTGAAGACAATTGTCGCCGCAAAGATATTGAAGAACCCGTGGCTATAAGGGAGGTCAAGCGCTTTGTAGCGGAAACTCAGGGAGTGGAGGGAGCTTCACTCCATGACAAAAAACCGCCAACCGGAAAGAAGGTTGCTGTCATAGGTGCAGGGCCCTCCGGTATGTCCGCCGCGCTCGAACTGGCAAAAAGCGGACACCGTCCGGTTGTCTTTGATAAAGCATCCGTTGCGGGCGGCATACCGGCGACAACGATCCCGCGGTACCGCCTGCCGCGGGCGGTTACAGGGATCGATGTGGACTGGATATGTGCGCATGGGGTGGAGCTGCGGTTAGGGGTGGAAGTCGGGAAAGATATAACTTTAGAGCAATTGATCGACGAGGAAGGTTTTGACTGTGCCATTATAGCCGTGGGGCTTTCTGCCAGCCGCCTACTCCCGATCTCTGGCGCCGATCACCAACGGGTCTATGCGGTTATGGACTTTTTGCAAAGCATAAACGCCGGATATCCTCCCGGTATAGGCCATGATGTTGTGGTAATAGGTGCAGGGGATGTGGCTATGGACGCCGCCAGGTCGTCCGTGCGCCTTGGCGCGGAAAAAGTGAAGATTGTGTGCCTTGAAAATGACGAAGAAATTCCAGCGCATGAATGGGAAGTGAGCGAGGCGGTGGAGGAAGGGGTGGAGTTTATAAAAAGGCGCGGCCCGGTAGAAATCCATGCCGACGGCCGGGGCGGTATCACCGGGCTGACCGCAAGGCGGGTGAAGAGGGTCTTTGATGAAAACGGGGATTTTTCTCCCGATTATGATGATAACGACACGATCGAAGTGCGTGCGGATACGGTTATTTTCGCTGTAGGGCAGGTCCCCGATCACGGCTACGCACGCGATAGCCTTGAAATAAACGACCGTGGTCGTCTCCACTGGGATCAGAACACTTATCGGACAGAAAAAGAAAATATATTTGCCTGCGGTGAAATTGTTACGCCGCCCGGCTCGGTCGTCGAGGCCTGCGCAAGTGGACAGAAAGCAGCGCAAGCCGTTGATAAATACCTGTGCGGCGATAAAATCGCTGTCGAGGAGACACTTCCTTATGAAATCGATCCCATTCCGGAAGAGAATGCTCAGAATGTTATGCGACAGGACAGGAACCCGGTTCCTCAGCTTCCGCCCCGGGAGAGATCGAAGAATTTTGAGCCTTTTGAATCAAACTACCGGCCTGATATTGCCGCAAGGGAAGCGCGGCGC
>JAGYMJ010000518.1 GCA_018400625.1 Planctomycetota bacterium | reverse complement strand
AGCTCAAGCCCGGAGCGCTTAAGAATATCATCAACGGTGTAGCAGAGGATGTCGAGGGCGGGAGTTCGCTGTCCGAGGCGCTGGCCTCACACCCCAGGACTTTTGACCATTTATACACCAATATGGTACGTGCCGGCGAAGCCGGCGGTGTTCTGGATGTTGTGCTGCAAAGATTGGCCGACTTCCGCGAGAAGGCGGCAAGGCTCAAAAAACGCGTGATCGGGGCATTGATCTATCCGGCAGCCGTCATCTCATTCGCTATGACTATCCTCACATTGATCATCATATTTATCATCCCCCAGTTCATCGAGATGTTTGAAGAACTTGATGTTACACTTCCCCTCCCGACGATTATTCTGATGACGACTTCGGATATAATGGTCAATTACTGGTTTTTGCTGCCCGGGATACCCATAGGTCTTTTTGCAGTCTATAAACTCATCTATGCTTCTTCCGCCGGGCGGTACATGGTGGACTGGGTAAAATTCCGGTTGCCTATCTTTGGCAACCTGTTACGTAAAAGTGCTATAGCCCGTTTCACAAGAACGTTCGGCACTCTTATCGCCAGCGGTGTACCCATTTTGGAGGCGCTCTCGATTACCCGTGATACTTGCGGTAATGCAACCCTTATTAAAGCCCTGACAAGAGTGCATGAAAGCATCAGAGAAGGAGAATCGATATCCGAGCCGCTCGGTGAAAGTAATGTCTGTGAAGATATGGTCGTGAGTATGATCGATGTCGGTGAAGAGACCGGCAGCCTCGATTCGATGCTGGAAAAGATAGCCGACGACTACGATGAACAGGTGGATGCTTTGGTTGAAGGGCTGACCAGCCTTATGGAGCCGCTCATGATCATCGGTCTTGGTCTTATTATTGGTGGTATCGTTATTGCCTTGTTCATGCCGCTTATAGAACTTATGTCTGCAATGTAATCCATTTTATTTGACCAACCCTTTTAATCGGCTTCACGGTCGAAAGCTTTGCCACAGGTTTTAACCCGCCGGAATAAATCGATATATATATATGACTTGCAAAAACAAACAAAAACCCGTCAGAGTCATCGGAATTGATCCCGGTACGAGAATATGTGGATATGGCATAGTCGATTGGCTGCCTTCCGGCCTAACCGTGATAGATTATGGAGTAGTGAAAGGTCATAGTCGAAAAAAACTTTATGAGAGGCTGCATAGCATACATCGGGGTTTGACAGAAATATTCTGTCGATATCAACCGGAGGTCGCAGCCGTTGAAGGCATATTCTATGGTATTAATGCCCGAACAGCAATCAAGATTGGCGAAGGACGCGGCATAGCGTTGCTTGCAGGCGCAGCAGCGGGCATTGAAGTCGTCGAATACTCACCAAGAACGGCAAAAAAATCTGTAACCGGTACCGGAGCCGCCCATAAAAGCCAGGTGCAGCAAATGGTGAAAATTCAGCTTGCCCTACCGGACATTCCCGAGCCCCCCGATGCCGCCGACGCCCTGTCGATGGCCATCTGCCATTGTCACAGACTAAGAAATTTACGCGATGAAAAGCTTTCAGAGAGATAGCATGAAATTAGTCATTGCCAGCGGAAACCCGGACAAGACCGAAGAGTTGCGCAGTTTGCTTTCCGAACTCGACATTGAACTTATCCCCCTTTCAGATTACCCCGGTGCCCCGCAGATCGTTGAAGACGGGCACACTTTTGCAGAAAACGCTGCTAAAAAAGCGGCGGGCATAGCGTTGTTTACCGGCCTGCATGCCGTTGCGGATGATTCGGGACTGTGCGTGGAGGTGCTCGAGGGCCGCCCGGGCGTTTACAGCGCCAGGTATGCGGGGAAAAATGCAACCGGAAAGGATTTATGCAAGAAACTGCTTAAAGAAATGCGCTTTGTGAAAAACGAAGACCGTACCGCCTACTTCCAATGCAATATAGCCATGGCCAATCCGAATGGGGCCGTTACCCTTACGGCAAAAGGTACTTGCAGCGGGAACATAACGAGACGCACGCGGGGGAGCGGTGGTTTCGGCTATGATCCCGTTTTCCTTTTTCCCCCCGCCGGTAAAACATTTGCGCAAATGAGCGCCGAAGAAAAACACAGCCATAGCCATAGAGGCTGTGCTATGAATAATTTTAAGAAGAAGTTAGAAGATTACTTATGATTTAATGGAATAGAAACCATGAGAAACAATTCTTTCGGGCCTGACACATATACGCAACATTTGAGCAGAGAAACCTGGCGGGAATTTGCTTGCAGAGCAAAGAATGCCGATGAACTGATTTCGTGGCAAAAGGCTTTCCGCCCCCGTTTAATAGAAATTTTAGGTATAAACAACATAATCGAACGGGGAGAGTGCGACCTGGAACCTCGGAGGGAAGAGAGTGAGAAAATCGATGAAGGAGTACGCGAACTGTGGACAATCCAGAGCGAGCCGGGGTTCAGGATACCCTTTTATCTACTGCGTCCGCACGAACAAAGCGGCCCTTTACCCCTTATCCTCGCCCCCCATGGTCATGGTACAGGCCATCTGAATTATGTTGGTTTGTGGGAAAATGAAGAACAGAAGAAAAGCGCTCAGGAAGGTCAAAGGGATATTGGTCTGCAAGCAATACGCAACGGTTATATCGCTATAGTGCCCGTTTTAAGGGGCTACCATCAAATGTCACTTCAAACCTGGGGACGTCCTGAACCCGGCAAAAATACGTGTGCGAGCATGCAGCGACTCGCCCTTTTGTTCGGCCGGACTTTAGTCGGTGAAAGATGCTACGATTTAGGACGCATTTTGGATTATGCACAGACCCGAACCGAAATTCAGGACGATAGGGTGGCGGTAACCGGTAACAGCGGGGGCGGAACAATATCACTTTTCTCAGCGGCTGTTGATCTCAGGATAAAGATGTCCATCCCCTCTTGTTATTTCTGCACATTTGAGGCTTCAATAGGCGCCATGTTCCACTGCGGCTGCAATTTTGTTCCCGGTATTATGCGATTGGGCGAGATGCACGATATCGCGGGCCTCATAGCACCGCGCCCGTTTTTAGCCATCAGCGGCAAGAAGGATGAGATATTCCCCATCGAAGATGCAAAAGCCGCTTTTGAAAAAGTTAAAAATATTTATGCATTAGCCGGAGCCGAAGACAGATGTGAGCATTTTATAGGCAGCGAAGGGCACCGCTACTACAAGAAGCCGGTTTGGCCCTTTGTGCAACAATGGCTGTAATCCCTCTTTTAAGATTGGAAACCGGGGGATTCCCCTAATAATGTTTTTGTCTTTCTTTGTGTTTTTTTATAAAAAATTAACAATAATTGTTCGCACGAATAAACACAGGAAAGCAAAGAAAAACGTCGTCAAAAGCAGCAATCCGTTGGCGCTGCGTATATGCCGCACCTCCAGCGGTTTTTCCGCCTCTCCAATGAGCGGTTTCCGGTTCGGCTCCCCAAAATAGTCATTGAGCCCGCCAAGCTGCACGCCGAGCGCACCGGCCACAGCAGCCTCGGTGTGCCCCGCATTCGGGCTGCTGTGATTCCCCGCATCACGCCGTAAAATGCGCAGGGATTGCCGCCCACGACGGAACAGGACGGCGGAGGCCAGGCTGACCAGCGGCGCGGTCAGGCGGGCGGGAACGAAATTGGCAATATCATCAAGCCGGGCCGATGCGAAGCCGAACTCCGTATAGCGTTCGTTTTTGTACCCAAAGGTCGAATCGAGTGTATTCACAGCGCGGTAGAGCAGGGCGCCCACCGGTCCCGCCAGAGCGGCATAAAAAAGCGGTGCCGTTATGCCGTCAACGATGCTTTCAGCCACACTCTCCACGCAGGCGCGCGTCACCCCAGCTTCGTCGAGATCATCGGTGTCACGGCCCACGATCATGCCCACACGACGCCGCGCCTCATGGAGATTGTTATCCCGAAGGGCGCGGTAAACATCCATGCTGTGTTTTATCATGTCACGGACCGAAAGGGTACTGTAGATGATGATCATACTGAAGATAAAAACGGCGGCCGGATGGATGAGCTTTGCGGCTGTCAGCAGAAGATATGCACTCAGCCCCGTTGCGGCCAATACGACCACGACGGTGAAGAGCCCGGCAATGAGTGGCCGGCGAAGAATTCCCCTCGCCGGATTTTCAAGCCGCAGGGCCAGACCGCCGATGCCTCTGACCGGATGCGGCAGGCAGCGCGGATCGCCAAAGAGAAGGTCCAGGACAAGCGCTCCTATGATACTGCAAGTAATGATATCCAAAAAATTAGCCGAATAAAAGTTAAAAAAAACTCCGGACCCGTTCACTCCCCCCGTTTGGGGCAAAAAAACGTGTTTTCTTCTAAAGGCCCATAACATGATAAATATGATCCATATCCACACTGTCGCGCACGATATCCGCCAGGCGGTCAAGCGCCGGTTCAATGTCGTAAACGGCCGTGACTCCGCCCAGCGGTTCCATCCCACGGCGGCGCCTGAGTCGGTCGATGAACCAGCGACGGAACCGGTCCGAATCGAATGTGCCGTGAATATAGGTACCCCAAATCCTCCCATCGGATGACGCCGCTCCGAGAGATGTGCGCTCGCCATGGTTGTCAGCGACAGGGTTAAACAACGACATATCTTCTCCGGCGTCGGTGCGTCCGTGATGTATTTCGTATCCCTTGACATTCATTCCCGAAGGCTTGTGATGCGCCGTGACCAATTTGAGCTTTTTTTGCGATGCGAGCTGGGTATGCAGCGGAAGCAGCCCGAGCCCTGTGCAGCGCTCCGTATCGGACTCCAATCGATTCGGATCGATTATGTCTTTCCCCAGCATCTGAAAACCGGCGCATAGCCCAACGACCTCGGCCTGTGCTCCGGCCGCCATTTTGACGATTTGGTCGGCCATACCACTCTCACGCAAGCGATAGAGGTCGGCAATGACGCTCTTGCTCCCGGGAATTATAACGGCGTCGGCTCCCTGAAGATCGCGTGGAGTCCGGGCGATGGTCAGGGACACATCCGGCTCGATGCGGAAAGCATCGAAATCCGTAAAGTTGGAGATATGCGGCAGATCCACAACCGCAATAACGACTCCAACCTGGCGATCGGCAGCCGCTGGGGCGTTTCTATTGTTTTTGAACTCGACCGAATCTTCCTCCGGCAGGTTCAGGTTTTCAAGATAGGGCACCACGCCCAGCACTTTCCGGCCGGTGTGGCGCAGCACATAGCTGTGCGCGGCTCCCAGCAGCGAGGCATCTCCACGGAAGCGATTGACGATAAAGCCGGTGACCAGCGCGCGTTCCCATTCGGCCAGAACCTCCATAGTACCTACGAAAGAGGCATAAACGCCGCCGCGGTCGATATCGCCGGCCAGCAGCACAGGCGCACCGGCATAATGGGCCATACGCATATTCACGATGTCGTGGTCTTTCAGATTGACCTCCCCGGGGCTGCCGGCGCCTTCCAGGACAACGGCGTCGTATTCCTGTGCGAGTGAATTGTAACACTGTTTTGCCGCATCGAAGGCTTCTTTTTTGTAATTCACATACTTTCCCACCCTCATGTTACCGACGGGTTGTCCGCGCATGATGACCTGGCATCCCACATCGGTGTTCGGTTTGAGGAGGATCGGGTTCATACGCACGTCGGGATCGAGACGGCAGGCCTGGGCCTGCACCACCTGCGCACGCCCCATCTCGTCTCCGTCCCTGGTGACGAACGAGTTGAGGGACATATTCTGGGATTTAAACGGGACGACCCGCACACCGTCCTGCAGCAGGATACGGCAGAGTGCCGCCGTTAAAACGCTTTTCCCGGCATTTGAGCTCGTCCCCTGCAACATTACCGCCGGAGTCCCGGGCTTTTTGGCATATTGATTTCCCGGGCCGCCAAAGATCGATGTCAAAGACTCCATCAGCCTCTGATTTTCATGGTGAGGGCGAACGGCGACGCGGAAAAATGGCGAGCCGAGGCCGGTAAAATTATCGCAAACCCGTATAGCTATGCCGTTCTCCAGCAGTTTCCGCTCCAGCTTTCGGGCGTCCCAATCATTTGCTTCAATCCGAACAAGGATGAAGTTGGCGGTGGATGGATAAGTTTTCAGCCCGTTGATCCCGGACAGTGCGCGTTCAAGCCGGGCACGCAATTCAACGACCTTCCCGCGGCTCCGACGTGCATAATCTCCATCGCGCAGCGCAGCCACTCCCACCTTTTGGGCCAGGGTGTTGACCGACCACTCCAGCCTGCGCTCGCGGAGCGCGGCGGCCGTTTCGGAATCGGCTACGGCGTATCCCAGTCGGAGCCCGGGGATGGCGTAAAACTTTGTCATCGAGCGCAACACCGCCATGTTGGATGGCATGCCGACGGCTAAGCTCTCAGCATTGGGGACAAAGCCAAGAAATGACTCATCAATAACGAACGAGTTGTCGGGATGTTCAAAAGCGAAATTCCTCAGTTCCTGCGCATTTGGCAGGTCGCCGGTCGGGTTGTTCGGGCGCCCCAGATAAACGAGATCATCGGGCCTTACTGTTTCTTCAATCACCTCGAGATTGAGTGCAAAATTCTCATTTTCACTCAACCTCGGTTCAACGATCGGTCGTTTCCCGGCCGATTCGCCGTAGCCGGCATAAGACGGCGCCGGAATCACGATGCGTGAAGCGTTCAACACCTGGGGCAGCAGATGAAGCAGTTCGGTCGATCCATTCCCCACGACGATCTGTCGGCGCGTCACGTTATGATAGTCGGCGATTGCCGCGGCGAGTTTGCTGCAGTCAGGATCGGGGTAATGGGATATCAGCCCGATGGCGCGGCTTATCTCGGCTCTCAGCCACTCGGGCGGGCCAAGCGGATTGATATTGGCACTGAAATCGAGGATATCCTCCGGATCGGTGTCGAGTTGAGCTGCCAGCCCGTAAATGTTGCCTCCGTGTTTGGTCATGATTGTAACAGAATACTCATATTACTTCGAAAAAGCGCTTTTCGTCCTCGCTTCCGATCGTCTATAGCAGATTTTTACGGATCACTTTCTTTTTGTGGTTCCGGTTCGATATCTTCCTGCAGTTCAGAGAGATTTTTACGCAGTCTTTGGGAGTTAAAATTCGATATGGCATACAACCGGTCTTCATGGCGTGAGTTAAACTTCCGTGCTTCCTCCTGCGCCATGAGCATCGCTTCTTTCTCCGAGAGTTCTTGATCTGTATCACTCCGTCCGATCGTTACCCTTTCCACATCCGGCGCCCTGGCGGAAAGACGCACAAAGGTAACTTCATTGTGTTCGGCCGAATCAACTCTATAAGACAGTCCACTTTTCAGCCGTGCGATGTATTGCCCATCCCATTGGAGTTCCAGAGCACCGGCCGGAAGCACATCAGTCAGGCGCAGATTGTCGAGTGCACGGCATACGCTGTTGAGTTCGGATTTTTTCACCTCCTTTCCTTCGGGCACATCGGTAAGCTCCATATTCCCTTCCCCGTCGCCGGCAATTATGTAAAGGCTATCACCAACAGCGACCTCAACCTGCTCTATATCGCCCCTGGGCACGTCGGTGAGCATGCGTTCAACATAATTTATGGGAGAACTATTGAGGCTCAGATGGCCGTCAGAGCGGTAAACGGCATTTTCGCCATGACGCCGCACGTAGAAGCCTCGTCCAGTTTCCGTCTTCTTACCGCGTATGAAACCGGCGAGGGACGTGCCGTCGTCTTTAAAGAAGGTTACCTCCAATGCATCCGCTCCGCCTTTTTCCACACCGAGTTCCCCATGGATTTCAGGATTTTCCGTGATCATTTCCTCTATCCGTATGTCAAGGGAGTTAATGATCAGTCCATTGATCCGTGCGGTGTGAGCGGGATAATCCTGCAGTTCCGCCACGACAAAACCTCTGTTCTTGCGAAGCAGGGTTGCGGTTTCTTCATCGCTTGATACGACAATTTTGTTAATAAGATCGGGGTTAAATCCCTGGATCAGCAGTGCGCCGGAGGCGGCATGGGGTTCTTTCGTTCCGGCGCTTAGGTGCAACACAAGCGTCAAGATCACGACGGCAACGGTTACGACAAAGAGTATAAAGAGATTTCTGTTATTCATATCACATTCTCCTCTTGTGATAGTATTTTTTGCGAAGGATATTGACAGCGGCCAGTATGATGGCGATCAGCAGTACGGCAGCCGGGGACCAGACCATATTATGTGTCTGCAGTGATCCTTTAAGGGCTTCGATCTCTGCACGTTTACCGGCCTGAAGGGCGCGCAACTGTCGGCGCGCTTTCCATATCTCGTTTTGAATTTTCTCACGTTCGCTCAACGCGGTGGAACGCAGCAGCTCCACATCATCTTCGGAGTCTGTGGCGGTTGAGGACAGCTCGCGGAGCCTCTGTTCATGTTCGCTGATTCGGCGGTTCAGCGCCTCCGTTTCCTCCGCCGTCGCCTTCTCCGCTTCGGTTTCGATTTCGTCAACACGCAGGAAGGGACGTTCGAAGCGGCCACGTGAACGGATAGCGATCAGATCTCCTGTGCCCGCCAGGTATTCAAGTGCGTTAAAGACGATCGAGGCATTGTCGCCGCGTTGTGAGGCGCCGAAGGCTGTGCGTTCATAGGCGAGCGTATCGGCTATCATGTCCACGTCGGCGAATACCATGACCATAGCATCTTCGGACTCTTCCAGCAGTGGGGGCAAGTCATCACGTTGTTCGCCATCATCCGCTCCTTCACCGTCATCATCCTCACCGTCCTGTTGCTCCGGAACCGGCCGGCCGTCGGGGAAATTGGTCTTCAGATTTCCGGTTATCATGCAGGCGAGCATCAGCGGTTCTCCGGTCGCATGAGCAGCCCTGTTGATAGCGGCGGGATCGCCCATTTGCAACTCGAAAGGTGATCGGGGCTCCCACACAGCCGCCTCCGCCGTAGTGGTCAGCAGCGGGGTGAGATCAGCGCCCACGCCCGGCACCTTTCGCAGCACGCCCGGATAGAGCATGTGGATTGTGTGCAGATTGGCCGTGATGACCTCCTCCTTGTTGACGCAGTCTTCGTTGAGGCGTAAATAGACCGGCAGATGTTCCACGTGCTCACGCACACGCACCCTTGTGGCCAGGCTTCTGTCGGCTGCTATCTGATCGGGAAGCATTTCGACACCCCAACCACGCAGGAGCGCATTGAGATCGGAAGCAGCCGAATGCTCCATAGCGGCGTAGGGATCGGACGGGTCTTCTTCGGGCTCGTCACTGAAGCACTGGGGATCGACAAACACGAGCAGTCTGCCGCCGCGCATGACGTACTGATCGACAGCGAAGAGCGTATTTTCGTCCAGGTGTTTGGGGTGAATGAGCATGAGAAAGTCGATATCCGCGGGCAGGGCCTCGGTATTTTCCGGAACCTTTTCGATTTCGAACTGTTCTTCAAGGTGTGTTATCAAATTCCACGGCTCCGGAGGGCGGCGCCCCTGCATCTGCATCATTTGCCGCATATACGGGGATAGATCCTCAGCGGTGACAGGCAATGATGACATCACTCCGACCTTCCTTTTCTCACGTCGGGTGACGTCGGTGATGAGTTTGGACACATCATACTCCACGAACTCCTGTCGATCGGGCTCAAAAAATTCAATGGTCTTGTGTTCGCCCCGTTCAGTGCGTGCAACCAAACCGAAGAAGAAACTTTCATCATCGGAAAGCGGGAAACGGCGGACACCGAACTGCACCGCTTCTTCTTCCTCTTCGGTGAAAGGGCGCGGATCGATAATGTTGAGGGCGATTCGGCCGTCGGCGAGCTGGGTATACTCTTCCAGAAGATCGCGCACATAATGGTAATAGGTATTAAAGAACCGGATCTGTTCGGGCCCTTTCATGGCGGCCGTTCGCGAGTAGTAGAAATCCAGACTTACAGGCTGATTAAGCTGATCGAGAATGTTACGCGTTTCCCCGGACAGCGTATAAATTTTATGCTCGGTGAGGTCCAACTTCGCCCGTCCGAGCAGCAGTTGGGATATGAAGATGAAGCATAGCGTCAGAACGATGACACACAACATTGCTAACAGCATTCTCATTTTGGATATCATTTTACACCCTCCTTTCGTTGAGCAGAATCATGTTGATCCATAACCATCCCGCGGTTATGACGGCAAAAAAAGCGACATCCCTGAATTCAACGACACCGCGCATGAACGCTTCGAAACGTGTTTGGAAACAGAGGCTTTCCATTCCGGACACGAAGGCGGGGGGGGCGAATCCGGCGAGATAGTTCATAGCGCTGGGACTGGCGGCATGAAGAAATGCCGCACACCCCACTACGCCCAGAACGAACGCGATGACCTGGTTGCGGGTCAGGCTGGAGAAAAAGCTGCCTATGGCCAGATAGGCGCCGGCCAGCAAGAACGAGCCGATATAACCGGTTAAGATGGGCCCAGGATCGGGGTTGCCCAGATAGCTGACGGTAAATACCATCGGCCAGGTCAACGCCAAAGCAAGCGCCAGAACCGTCCAGCAGGCGAAGAATTTGCCCAGCACGGCTTGCTTTACCGTTATCGGCAGGGTCAGAAGAAGTTCGATCGAATTGGAGCGCCGTTCCTCGGCCCACAGGCGCATCGCCATTGCGGGCACCAGGAAGATAAACAGCAGCGGCATGGAGTCAAAGAATAAACGCAGTGACGCATGCCGCATCTCAAAAAAACCTTTCTGAAAGGTCAGAAAGCTGCTGAAAAAAAGAAATATCACCAGAAAGACGTAAGCCAGCGGCGTTGAGAAATAGCTTTTTAACTCTCTTTTGTATATGCTCAGGAACCCTTTCATTGCTCACCTCCCGCCCTTTTGGCATGTCCGTTGTCGCTGGTAAGTTTCCGAAAGATGGATTCGAGGCTGCCGCCCATCCGCTCGCGGAGCTTATCGGGAGTTGAATCGATCTTTATCTTCCCGCGATCAATCACAATCATACGGTTGCAGATCGCATCAACTTCTTCGAGGATATGGGTCGAAACGATGATGCATTTATTTTTAGCGAGTTTTTTGATGAGGCGGCGCACATCATGTTTCTGGTTGGGGTCGAGGCCGTCGGTCGGCTCATCGAGGATCAAAACAGGCGGGTCATGCACAAGCGCCTGTGCGAGCCCGAGCCGTCTTCGATAGCCTTTTGAGAGTGTACCGACCTGCTGATGCATCACTTCGGTGATGGCGCAGGTTTCGCTGATCTTGTCGATGGCGGCTCGAGCGCCGCGTCGTTCCAGCCCGTGCGCTTCACACACGAACCGAAGGAATCCCTTGCAGCTCATTTCTTCGTAAGCCGGCGCGTTTTCGGCAAGATATCCGATATTACGCCGCACCTCGACAGGTTCTTCGATGATGTCGCAGCCGGCCACCTTTGCCGTGCCGGAGTCGGGCGGCAGAAAGCAACTCAGCATCTTCATCGTGGTCGTTTTCCCGGCGCCGTTGGGGCCCAGGAATCCGAGTACTTCACCGGTGGCGGCGGAGAAAGAGACACCTCCAACCGCTACAATAGGCCCAAAGGCCTTTCGCAATCCGTTGACTTCAAGCATTTCAAAATTTCCTCATGCACAGGTCATAAAACATGGCAGAATTTTTACACAGCTTACCCTAAAAACTTTTCCAAATTACCGGAGATATCTCTTCCAGTAATATGTTAATATAAATATTTTACTTTTTCATAAATTATCGGTCAAATATGCATCTTTTTTTGTAGGGTTTTCAAACCAGAGGGTTGGGCTTAAGTATTTATCTAATTGGGGATTATCAAACCTTACATAGTTTCAGGCGTAGCGGCACGAAAAAATTTTTAACTTAATGGAAAGAGCGCAGACAGGAGTCATTGGAATTCCCTTCAAAATTGGTAAATATTCAGTAAACCACGTGGCATCCTACCCTACCTTGTGTGGCATGCATCTTTATGGAAAGAGGATGACCTGTGCGTGGTCGGTATGC
>JAGYMJ010000517.1 GCA_018400625.1 Planctomycetota bacterium | reverse complement strand
CACCGATGTCATGCGGCGAAAAGTGACGGATAGAATATGAGAGACGGAGTGAGTGGGGTAGAGCTGGGGGGGGAAACTGGCATACCGTTTCCAATCCTTGATGTCGGTTCCCATGTACGGACGATAAAAATGCGACATGTCGTGATGATACTGTCCTTCCCCATAGACAAACCTCCCGAAATCACCGTTAGCAAAGCGCTCGCGGCAATATATGGTCTGCGGACGGTAGTAGCTGGTCTCGCCAAGCATATAGGTCAGACCGGTGCTCTTGACCGTTTCTACCAATTCTTCCAGTTCTTGTAAGGTGATGGAGGCCGGGACGGCGGAATAGACATGTTTTCCTGCTTTAAGCGCCTGAACGGCATGCGGGCCGTGCCGCCAGCGTTGTGTAAAGATGCCGATACAATCGCAGTCGCTTCGGCAAAGTTCATCCAGAGTGGAAAAGGTGGTTTCGACGCTCTGCTCCCGTGCAACTTCCGTCAGACGATCAGCACAAACATCGGCGACATATACGTCGTCGATGGCCGGATGCGCCTGAAACAACTCAACAAACTGCCGGCCAAAACTTCCAAGTCCACAAATTCCTATTGTAATACCCATTCTTTCCTCCTGTTGAAATTTATGTTATGTTGTCGAAAGCGACCCCATTGGCCGCGAGGGCATCGATATGAGGGGTTGTGGCCAATTCGCTTCCGTAACTTCCCAGGGAATCCGGCCTTTGCTGATCCGACATCAGGAACAGTATATTCGGTTTTTATTTTTGTTTTTCTCCATCGCGTTTCACCGGCGCTTTTTGTATCAGACATTTTATCTTCTTGAATAATTCACTCTATCGGTAAAAAAGCATCACCTTTGACTTTACCTGCAATATTTTGTGTGTTGTCACTGCTGTAACCTCTTTGAGGGTGATTGTTCAACAAGCTCTATTCATGAACTTTTTAATGCATTAGCCATCCGCAGGGCGGCCGAACTGTATTTTGTAGAAGCGGGCATATTCACCATCTTTTGCCACCAGTTCATCATGAGTGCCGGTTTCGACGATTTGTCCCGCCTTGAGGACAACTATTTTATCGACAAACCGGACAGTCGAGAGGCGGTGAGCGATAACGAAAACTGTTCGGTCTTCAAGCAGCCGGCTGATAGCGTCCTGCACCATCTTCTCGCTGTCGCTGTCCAGGCTCGAAGTTGCTTCATCGAGGATAAGCAGGGGGGCATCCTTGAGAAGTGCCCGGGCAATGGTTATGCACTGGCGCTGTCCACCGGAGAACCGGTTCCCACCCTCCCCGACGATTGTATCATAGCCGTCCGGCAGACTGGAGATCAGTTCATGGATATTTGCCGCCCTGGCGGCCTCGATCACTTCAGCATCGGTGGCGTTACGTTTGCCGTAGCGGATGTTTTCAGCCACACTCCGGTTAAACAGGAAGGGATGCTGTCCGACGATAGCGATTTGATCGAGGAGACTCTTTCTTTTAATGCGTTTAATATCCCGTCCGTCAATCGTCACCTGACCTTGTTGGGGGTCATAGAATCGGGGTATAAGGTCGAGCAATGTTGTTTTTCCCGCACCGGTTTCGCCGACGAGCGCGCAAGAAGACCCGGAGGGAACAGAAAAATCGATATCTTCCAGTACATAATCGGCGTTTTCATAAGCGAACCAGACATTGTTGAAACGCACTTCTTCCGTCACGCCGCTGATAGGAACGGCGTCCGGATGATCTTCAATTTCGACATCAGCATCGACCAGTTCATAAATACGCTCAAAGGCGGCCATTTTTTCTCGGAGTTCGGTATAGGTCTTTGAGAGTTTTTTCACACTATGGGGCATGAGCGCTATGGCGCCGATGAAGGGAATAAGACTCGGCAGATCGACAGCCCCTTTATTGACGAAATAGTCGGCGATAAGCATGATGACTCCGAATGCAACGGCAACGATGGCGTGCGGCAGCGAAGAAGACCAGGCGCGGCTCTTTTCACGTCGGAATATACGCCTGAGCTGTTTATCCACGGTTTTTTTGAACTCCTCATTCTCTTCCTCCTCCATGCCGAAGGCCTTAACCACCCTGACACCGGAAAAAAACTGACTCAGTGCGTCAGTCACATCACCCGTCTTTTCCATTACTTTACGACCATGGTGCTGCATCCTTTTGCCGTAGCGTCTTGCGATGAGAGCGATGACGGGGGCAAAAAGCAGGGCAATAAGGGTCAGATGCCACTGGGAATAAAATGCTACGGCGATCAGAACCGTCAGTTCGATAGGATGTTTAAATACTTGGGTAAAAACTATTTTGGCGGCGCTTCTGGTGCTGCTGATATCGTTTGTTACACGGCTGATCAGGTCGCCGCTTTTCCGTGCGCCGTAAAATGAAAGGGGGAGTCTTGAAAGCTTTTCAAAGACCTGAATTCTGAGGTCGGCAATCACACACGCCAGCGCCTTTCGTGAACAATAAATTTCTAAAAAGGCAGTGACTATCCATAGAGGAGTAACAAAGATCAGAAGGAGGTAAGCGATCCGTCGCAGTTGCCGGGGGCCGGGCTGAACAGCTTCCCTGACCATTTGGACGGGCGCGAATTGCGAGAATTTATCGGAAAGAGTTTCCTTGAACTCCTCCAATCGTGCAAGCACTTCGGGTTGATCCATGTCGGTATCTTTCGCTTCGGCAGTCTCTATGCTTTCTAAATCGGCGCCCCCGACATGCTGTGCGGTAAAGCCCTCGAAGACCGGGCGGCTCAGCAGCAGGAGGCTCCCGCTCAGTGCGGAAGTGATGGACATCGCAATGATGGTAACTCCGAGCAGCTTCCAGTAGGGCAGAACTAATTTGAAGAAGCGTTTGAAACGGTACCAGTCCTGAGAAGATTTTTTTTTGCTCATAATACAAA
>JAGYMJ010000516.1 GCA_018400625.1 Planctomycetota bacterium | reverse complement strand
GCGTGCGACGCACAGGCAGGCACAGGGCACGGTGGTGATGTTACGGGGTTCAGTGAGGACTTACAATGCAAGATGACATATGTTGTAGTAAATATGTCTTCTAAGTCCTCTATGACGTACATTCCGCGAAGTTATCGTGTATTATGCAACAGGCTTCCACTCAAGGAGGTATTTTGATATGAATGAACAATATGGGTTTTCTCAGTCTGATTGGGACCTAAAAGATTGGGAGAATGCGCTGACGATTAATGTGGGAACGGCCTATGTCTGCCGTGATTGCGAGAATCTCGTTATGGTTACGCGCGGGGGCGTCGGGGTCCTGGACCTTCAATGCTGCGGTAAGAAGATGGAGAGGGTTGAATGTGCCAATGAACAGAGAGGCGATAAAAATGTATGATAGTCTTGAGCATGGAACGATGTTGAGATGCCCTGTCTGCGGCGCAGAAATTACCGTTCTGGCATGGCGAGGGGGCGGAAGTTTCCAACCCCGTTGCTGTAATGTAAAGATGGAATTGTTGCCTCAAAAGGCGATTTTCTTTAAATGTGAAATCTGCAAAGCGGAGATAGCGGCAATAAATGATTTGAGCCGCAGTGATTTCACACCCATCTGCTGCAACCGGCAAATGATAAAAAAGGCAGTCTCCTGAATAATATTTTAACTTTTAAAATAACTTTAAAAAATAAAGTGTGTCAATTTTTCCTATCTATATGCTCTTTATGCTTGATCTTAGTGAGGATAATATGAAGGTGTTATTTGAATAAGAATTCATGTTTTGCTATAATTCGGCCGTTTGAATAAAGAATAAATATTCTACTAATGTTAAGAGAACAGGTATTTTTTCATGGTTAATAAATCGGAAGGTATCAGGTTCAGGGCCTTTTTCATCGGGACTATTTTATCCGTAATCGTTGTTTTCATGGGGCAATACAGCAGGCTTATCGGCGCTTCTTCAATGAGCATTGACCATATGCCGCTGGCCGGTATTTTTCTCTTCTTTGTGCTCATCATCGGGCTCAACCCCCTTCTGACCCTTATTAATCCCCAGTACAAACTCAATCCGGCTGAGCTGTTGTTCACTTACATCATGCTGCTGGTCACCTGTACAATATCCACGATGGGGCTCGGCATGCAGCTTCTGCCGGTCATCGCAGCACCTATTTATTTTGCCAGCCCGGAGAACCGCTGGGCCGAAATGATTCATCCCCATCTGCGTTCCTGGCTGCATCCCGATGAGGAGGCCGCAAGGTATTTTTTCGAAGGTTTGCCCGACGGTGAGAGTATCCCCTGGGCTTCATGGATCACACCTCTTTTGGGATGGTTCGTATTTATCCTGGCATTGTATCTGGTCATGCTGTTCGTCATGGTCATACTGAGAAAACAGTGGGTCGAAAGGGAAAAACTGGCTTTTCCCCTCATACAGCTCCCCGTTGAAATGGTGCGTGATGACGAAAATGAATCCTTGATAAAGCCCCTATTCAAAAATAAACTTTTTTGGCTCGCTATGGCCATACCTGTGATCATTTCCAGCTTAAATGCCCTGAATTCCTACTTCCCCGCCGTCCCAACCTTCCCTCTTCTTCAGCAAACGAATATTTTCCAGGGTACTACACGTTTACGCTTCAGGATAAGTTTTCCGATCATGGGCTTTACCTATTTGATCAACCAGGACGTTGCAATGGGGGTGTGGGTCATCAATCTGATGTACCTCATAGCGAGGGGCACATTCAATGTTACAGGTGTGACCAGCACGGAAGTTTTGGGAATATATGGAGCGGAAGACCCCATATTTAAGAATTTTGGCACCGGCGCCTTCCTGACTTATGTCTTTGTCGGACTGTGGATGGCGAGAAGCCATCTGAAAGATGTCTTTGGAAAAGCCGTCGGTAAAAGAAAAGAGATTGACGATTCTGACGAAATAGTTTCTTATAAAACGGCTGTTTGGGGGCTTGTTATCGGTCTTGTTGTGATGACTTGGTTTTTGATGTACACCGGAATGTCCCTGACGGTGGCCGTTATTTTCCTGATATTTATGATGGTTTTTTTCATCGGCCTCACCAAGATTATTGCCGAGGCGGGCCTCGCCACGATGATATCGGCCGATACGGGTTCAGGGCAGGTGGTGTCGAGTTTCGGATCAGCCAATATCAGTCAGGAGGGGATGGTGGCGCTGGGATTGACTTATATATATTCAGCAGATATTCGAACCTTCCCTATGTCCGCTATGGCCCAAGGATTGAAGGTCGGGGATTGGATAAAGCAAAGGCGTAAGGGAGGGATGTTTTTAGCCATGCTTATCGCTATTATAATCGCCTATTTTCTTACGAATTATCTCCAACTTGTTTTTGGGCACAGGGAAGGCGTATCTTTTGTCGGGAGCCATGGTACGCTGCCTTTTGAGTGGTTGTCCCAGCATATCCGGTATCCACGTGAGCCCAACCGTTTCGGCTGGATGTGCAGGGGCTCGGGAGCCGCCGTCATGCTCCTGTTAATCCTTGCGAGGTTCCGTTTCCTTTGGTGGCCGCTCCACCCGATCGGGGCCGCCGTGGGCGGCGTACGTTGGATCGATGAACTGTGGTTTTCAATCTTTCTTGTCTGGCTGGTTAAGGCCATCATTCTCAAATATGGCGGCGTTACCCGGTACCGACAGGGCAAAGCCTTTTTCATGGGCCTTATTCTGGGCCAATACAGTATCGGCGCCGTCTGGTTCTTAATAGATATGCTCACCGGCCAGACAGGCAACAGAGTGTTTTGGATATAAATCTCATGTTATAGAAAAGGTGTAAAAACCCTTGAGTTTTGCTGTTCAGTTATCTTAATCAGTTTAATCTTTATAAAAGAATTACAACGCGGAGACTGTCAATTATGTTACTAAATACTCCAAAAAGGTTGTTGCTGCTTTTATTATTCTCCCTTGCCGCAATAACTGCTGTTGAGGGGGAAGAAGGCTCGTTGGATGGTGAAAGTCATCTCTATTCTGAAGACGAAACCGCAGTCAGTGAAAATCTCCAAGGGCATATTGATTTCTTCTCCGGACTTGGGTCCAGAATGGTTGGACATGAAGGAAACAGCAGGGCCGCAGAATATATTCACGAGCAGTTTGAGCAGATTGGCCTGCGCGATGTAACCCAAGACCCGTTTCGAACCACTTCACCGGTCGATAAAGGTGCTTCAATTCAGGTTGGTGACGGCGATATTCACCCACTCTATGGCTTGTGGCCGAATATGGTTCGCACGCCGACCGTGCCGCCGGAGGGGGTTGAAGGGACTTTGATATATGCCGAAAAAGGTGAATATGCTGATTATCAGGGGTATGATATGGGGGAAAATATTGTGGTCCTCGATTTCAATTCGGACAACAACTGGCTTAAAGCGGCCGAAATGGGCGCTAAAGCTATAATTTTTATTGAACCCGAAGATACTGTCACGATGGAAGCGGAACGTAAATATGTTGAAGTGCCTTTGAATGTCCCCAGATTTATGATAACGCGTGAGGACTTCAAAGCATTGGAACATTCCCTGGGGCAGAATGTTACCGTTAAAGGACGAATGGATTGGGAGTTGGCTGAAACCTGGAATGTGTATGGCCATATCGAAGGCGTAAATCCGGATATCGCCCACGAGATCGTGGTCGTTTCTGCTTATTATGATTCCATCTCAGTGGTCCCGGCTGTTGCGCCCGGCGCCGATGCCGCCTCCGGAATATCCGCGCTCTTTGAACTGGCCGATCATCTTCAAGAAAATCCGCCCGAGCGTACAGTCGTGTTTTTGGCAACTTCAGGGCACTTTTTGGGGCTGAAAGGTATCACTGATTTCGTCAACAAGAGAACCCGGGATGCATCGGAGTTTGTTGATGATGTGGTCGATCCTCTGGACATTCATTTGTTTCTTGGCCTCGAGCTTTCTTCTCAGCATGATGAAATGGGAATATTTCAGGCTGGTGAATTATTGCCTATTCGAGAAAGAACAGAGGCGGCCTATCTCCGAACTTCGAGGGATTACGGGAGCCTTTTTGAAGCTCATGCCCAGACTATAGAAGAAGAACTTGGGGTTGAGGCCGGTCGCTATTTTATCGACGGTATAACTCCGCCGGGTGCGCGGGACTGGCGTTCTTTCATACCGTTCCCCATCGCTACCGATGCCGAAGTCGTGAAAGCTGTCGGACGCCCGGCGTTCAGCCTTGTGACGACGCATAATTTTCGCGATAAAATCGATACGCCGGTGGATGTAATTGATAAAGTGGATTTTGAAAACCTGACTCATCAGGTTCAGTTTCTTCGGACACTGCTGCCGTTAGCTTTGAACGACCCGGACCTGCCGGATCGAAAGGAGGATATGGACGATGTGTTTTCCGAGCTTATCGCCAGGTATGTCGTCTTTGATCCGCGCGAGAGCTTCGTCCCTGACACACCCGTTGAGGGCGCGGTTGCATTTGTTCGTAACTTCATCCGTAAAACCTCAACCGGTGTCCGAAGTTCATTTTATGGGCTCACTAATGAAGATGGTGAAGCCGTTTTTTCCCCGACAAGACCGTGTGGGCCGCACAGGCCGGGAATTCAACTGGAAGCCTATAAGATGGATAAAGAGACGGGCGATGTATATTTGGCGCCCGACAGAGGAGTTCATGGTGCGGGTAATTATCCGATGGATGGTCGAGTCCGCCAGGGAACAAACCGAAGTATGGTGGTGTTGGCCGAATTTCTTCCCACCGAAGTCTACGGACTCGTTGATCCCAGGTTTTTAACTCAATTGGATATGCTTGACATCTTCAATGAAGGAAATACCACCCCGCCCAAATACGGATACAGCGTTTCCACAATCAGAAGAGAACATACTTCGAATGTCGAACCCTATGGAGTCGCCTTTTCTGAAGCGGGTAATCGGATGAAGCTTGGGTTGTCTTCCAGCATTCTGGGCTATCGCTTCCTGCACCTTAATTCAAAAAGCGCTGAAACTGAAGTTGAGGCGCGTGGCGAGGGCTATGATCCCGCTGGAGTTGAACGCATTACTCATGGCGCTTTTCGCTCGGCTTATGACATGTATTATCTCAATGAATACCGAATGGAAAGGTATTTGCGCCGATACGGTATCCGCAATGAACGTCTTGATGTATTGCACAGACGTGCCGGCGAATCACTCAGGGCGGCTGAAAATGCTGAGGAAGACCGGGATTGGCATGATTTCAGAAAGCATTCACTGCGAGCTTCAGCCATTGAATCCAGGGCATACCCCGATGTATCGAAAACAATAGACGATGTCATTATCGGCGTTATATTCTATATGTTCCTGCTCATCCCCTTCGCTTATTTTATGGAACGTCTTACCTTCGGTTTTGTGGATTTGAGAAAGCAAATTTTTGGGATTGCTTTTATTTTCCTGCTTTCGTATCTCATCATGCGATGGGTTCATCCGGCCTTCAGTATTGCCGATGCTCCCGAAGTCATCCTGCTGGGCTTTATCATGTTGACTCTCACGGGTATAGTTGTCACCTTGATTTATTCCAAGTTCCAGGACCAAATGGAATTGCTTAAGCAGAAGAAGAGAAAGGTCTATGAGACCGATGTAGGGCGCCTTAGCGCTTCGGTTGCGGCCTTTCGACTCGGTGTGTCAAATATGAAGAAGCGTAAAATTCGTACTACTCTCACCAGTATAACGCTGGTCTTACTGACGTTTACCGTTCTGTCTTTCACATCTATTTCATCTTATATGCGTTTTTCGCAGGTCAGAAGACCGAATGAACCGGCTTATGAAGGAGCGCTTATTCGTGACAGGGTGTGGCAGCCTATACAGAAGCCCGCTTTTGAGCAAATTAAAATGGAATTCGGCGATGTTGCCCTTGTCTCGCCCCGTGCATGGCTCCTTAACAGAGACAGACAGAGCAGTTTCAATCTCAGCTTGAGGGCCAATGGAGAGCACGCCTACGGGACAAGCGCATTGGGGCTCTCTTCACAAGAAAAAAACGTATCCAACTTGCATGAATTCCTTGTCGAGGGATCATGGTTTGATCAACAGGATTATTACGCGTGTATTTTGCCGGATTATATGGCCGGCCTGCTCGGCCTGGATGAAAATGATGTGGGCGAAGCCGAAGTCACGATCATGGGGAAGCCCCATCTGTTGAAAGGAATTATTGACAGCGACAACTTACGCTATTTCGTTGATTTAGACAACGCCCCCATTGCCCCGGCCAATTTTACTCAGCTGCCGCCTCACATGGAAAGTGAAGTTTCAGTAAGGCAGGATGTGGATGTGTACGCTGCGCTTGAAACATTTACCCATCAGAATATTGACAATGTGGTATTTTTGCCTTATGAAAGGGTCTTGCATCTTGGCGGTACAATTCAGTCCATTGCCGTCCGATTCGATGAGGGGGAAGACATAAGGGGCAGGGTCGAAGATTTTGTATCGCGGTTGGCTATCACTGTTTTTGCCGGCGTCGATGACAATGTTTCGGTTTATAGTTCAACAGGAAGTACTTCCTTTGCCGGTATGGGCGGTCTGTTTATTCCCATACTGATCGCCGCCTCCATTATTCTTAATACGATGATGGGGTCGGTTTATGAACGTTTTAACGAAATAGGTATATTCTCGTCGGTCGGTTTGGCGCCTGTACATATAGGCGCACTTTTCATCGCTGAGGCTTCAGTTTATGCCGTTCTGGGTGGAGTTTCGGGTTATATGGCTGGTCAGGTAATGGCTAAAGTTCTTACCGAGTTCGGTATGCTCGCCGGCCTTACTCTTAATTATTCTTCTTTGGCTGCGGTCTTCTCGACGATGCTTGTCATGGCCGTGGTTCTTCTCTCCACGATATATCCTGCAAAAAAAGCGGCTCAAATGGCCGTACCGGATGTCACCAGAAGATGGCAGCTTCCGGAACCTCAAGGGACGAAGTGGGAGTTCGATTTCCCGTTTACCATCAGCGGTAAGGAAGCGCTTGGATTGTATCTGTTCCTGAGTGAATACTTTACTGCTTATGAAGAAGGCTCGATCGGTGACTTTTATACTCACGGAACAATACTGGATAGTTATGAAGACCCGCAAGGTGAAGGTTATGTAATAGCTTTCATGTGCTGGCTGGCGCCCTATGATTTAGGCGTGAGTCAGGATGTCAAAATGTATGCACATCCCACCGAAGATAATATCTATGAGATCAACGTGGAATTAAACCTTTTGAGCGGTCAACCCAGCAACTGGAAACGATTAAATCGCCGGTTCTTGAATATCTTGAGAAAGCAGTTCCTTATCTGGCGTACAGTGGACATGGATGTTAAAAAGGAATATACGGAAAGAGGTCTGGAGTATCTCAACAAAAAAAATACAGAGGAAGATAAATAATGGCAGATTCAACGAATTTTGATCCCGAAGAAATAGAACGTCAGGAAGCGCAGCAGCCTTTCGAATCAGGTTTCAGTATAAGAGTGGTTATCGCAGCGCTCTTTATTGGCTTTGTGATGCTTCCAGGTTCAATATATCTCACCTTAATGATGGGAACTCCGCTGGCCGGTGCATCTCAATGGGTGACCATCGTGCTTTTTGTGGAAGTGGCCAAACGTTCTTTTATCACGTTAAAAAAGCAGGAAATCTACATGATGTATATTACGGCCGGCCTCTTGCTGATGGGCGGAGCGAGCCTGGGAGCCGTTGATTTGACCATATCCGGTGGTATTGTCGGCACCAATATTTGGGATCAGTATTTCGTTCAATCCGAGTATGCCGAAGCTTTTGGACTCCGTGAACGAATCCCCCGATGGATCGTTCCCCACCCTGATAGTGAGGCAATTGCCCGGCGAACTTTCTTCCACCCGGCCTGGATACCTGTTTTTATTGTGCTTGTTGTCCACCAGGTGCTTTTTCAGATCAACAGATTTACCCTCGGTTATGCTCTGTTTAGAATTACAAGTGATATCGAAAAGCTGGAGTTTCCCATTGCCCGCGTTGCTTCCGAAGGCGCTCTGGCATTGGCCGAATCGAGCGCACGCAAGGAAGGATGGCGCTGGAGCGTTTTCTCGATCGGAGCGATCATCGGCCTGTCCTATGGAGCGATATATATCACCATCCCCACTGTTACAGGGATTTTTCTGCCCCAGCCGGTGGAACTTATCCCTATCCCCTTTGTCGATCTGACCGGTGATATCGGAGCTTTTTTACCAGCAGCCGTTTTTGGTTTTATGACCGATCTTAGTCCTTTATTGGCCGGTTTCGTACTTCCCTGGTGGGTTGTGGTCGGAACATTTGTCGGCTCGATATCCACAAGGGTGATACTGAATCCCATATTTTACAGTATGGGTATATTGCAAAACTGGCGTCACGGGATGACGCTGATCCCTACTATGGTGACCACAAATCTCGACCTCTGGATAAGTATTACCATCGGGTTTGGTATTTTGGTCGGGATTATCGGTATTATTACCGTCATCAATGCTGTTTTGAAACAAAGAAAAGATAATGCCGCGTCCAATGTGCGTCAGGAACTGCCCGAAGGAAGAGGAGATTATCCCATCTGGCTCGCATTATCTATATGGGCCATGACGACCCTGTGTTATGTGGCTATTGTTTATGTTTTGGTTCCTGATTTCCCGGTATGGATCACCGCTGTCTTTGGATTTGTTGTCACACCTTTCCTTTCCTATATATCGGCCAGGATGTTCGGTATTACCGGCAGCCTGACGAGAATACAGTTTCCTATGCTGCGTGAAGGCGCCTTTATTCTGAGCGGGTATGAAGGGTCGGACATCTGGTTCGCTCCCGTCCCCATGTATAATCATGGGAGACTTGCACAGTCTTTTAAGCAAGCTGAGCTTACCAAGACGACCTTTACGAGCTGGTATAAGATGGTTGCTGTCAGTTTTGTTATAATGTCTTTGTGTAGTCTGTTGTTCTGGCAGTTGATCTGGAGTATGGGAGATATTCCATCCTCCACGTATCCCTTTGTCGAGAGGATGTGGCCTCTTTTCGCCATTCAAAGGGCTTTATGGGCTTCATCCCTGCTTGAAGAAGGGGAGGCCTTTATGCTCGATGCGATACGTCTGCACCAAATCCTTATCGGCGCCGGGTCCGCCAGTGTGCTTTATATCTTTATGATGCTGGTTAAAGCACCCGTGGGCATGTTTTACGGCATTGTGGCGGGGGTATCGATGTGGCCTCACCGTGCCTTGCCTTTGTTACTTGGTGGGCTTTTCAGTCGTTATTATATGTCGAAGAAATTTGGTCATAAAAAATGGAGGTCTTACGCCCCCATTCTTATGGCGGGATATGGTTGCGGAGTCGGGCTTATAGGTACCTTTGGTATTGCGATTGCTTTGATTATACAATCTGTTATCGCACTGTCGTTTTAGCCGTATTCTCGCGTCTTTTGCATGACGATTGATTGTCGAGTCAATAATTTATGGATCAGGAAAATTGGAATTATTTCGGTTGGGAAGGTATAAGTTTCCTTAAGCCCAAAGAATGGGAACCCTCCCAATTGGAAAGCGACAAAAAAAAAGGGTATGTTGTTTTCGACGATGGCGTCGTTTGCCGTTTGCAGTTGAGATGGCAGGAAGCCAAAGGTGAGGCTGATTTAGACCGCATAGTTGACCGACAGGTTAAGAAGCTGGAAAAAGCCAATGAAGACTCCTTACAAAAACCCAAAATAAAAGATTATAAGACGAAAACGCTCCAGGGGAAAAGACTGCGCTTCGAGATTGAAGGGATTGAAACTTGCTATTATATCTTGCAATGCAGCCAATGTAAAAGAGTTGTTTTATTGGGTGTTTTTGGAGCTGAAGGGGAAAAATTAGGTGATCTCGGTGGAAATATCGCAAGGTCGTTGATGGATCATCCGGAGGGGGAAAAAGTAATGTGGGCGGCTTTCGGGTTTCGCTTCAGTGTGCCTTTGGAATTCAGTTTGGAAAACCATAACCTGCGTTCGGGCGATCTGAGATTTGAGTTCAGTGCCGATAAAAGCCGTGTTGTTTTTCACAGATTGAGCGTTGCCAATGTGCTCCTTAAAAATGAAAAGTTGGGAAATTGGGTCGAAACTTATGTGACCGATATATATGATATCGTCGGTAAGTTGGAAGTTGCTGCTTTTGAAGGAAAGCATTCCGAGTCGGTTGGCGTCGAAGGGCAAGTTCCAGGCCGAGTGAAGTTCATTACCAAAAAACCGTTTTACGCTTTTTTTTGGGTCTGTGAAAAAGAAAACGGTATTTATGGAGTCAGCCAGACAGGCAATGATGAAAAATGGCGCCCCGAGAATATGATGAAGGAGGTGGAGTGCCATTAAAAATAAAGACACTTTAATCAGAAAAAAAAAATATGACCTCTCGCGCGAAGAAGCACTGTCGGCCGTTCCTGTTAGGAATAAAATGGTTTCTGAACGCGAGACGGATGATGGGACTCTGATACTGGTGTTGCCGCGACGCCGGAATTTTTTATACAAACTGCTGTCTTTGATTTTTACCATACCTAAAGAAAGAAAGCTTTCTCTTGACGATATCGGGCGCTGGGTGTGGGAAAAATGTGATGGTCAACATGCGGCCGGAGATATTATCGGGCAATTGTCCGAAAAATTTAATATAAGCCGAAAGGAAGCGGAAGTATCTTTGCTGAGTTTTCTTAAAGATATGTCGAAAAAAAAATTAATAGGTTTTGTACTGGCGAAAAGAGATAATGATCATTCAGATGAATAATGGTGGGAAAACAAGGAGGTTATCCCGGTGAATAGCGATACACAAGGTTTACAGCGTGACAAAAATATTGGCCGTCAGATGGTATTGCCTTTGAGTAAGGCTGTAGAAATTGCCTGGAAAAGCATAAAAATCAGATTTTGGCGATCCGTTATTACAACCAGTGGTATTGTGTTGGCCATAGCATTTCTTATGTCGATCTTTACTGATACCGTCTTTAACAATGCTTTACGGTCTGTCGAAGAAGACCACCCCCGTTACCCCCTTGTCGAAAGCGTTATACAAGAACAGGCGCTTGAGGATGAAGATGTTGTTATCCGAGTAGGAATACTGCCCGAACATGATGACAAAAATGAAATGGCGCGGGAGACACTCAGATTCCTCCAGGGGCGCGCACAGATGCTTTCTTTCCTGCTCCCGTCCGAGCCGTCGCCTCTGAAAGATGAACTCCTCGGGCAGACGGAAATGCAGCCGATGGATGTTATGTTTGTTGCAGGTTTTCCCGGTAGGATTTCAGAAAAAACTGTGATGGAGGCTATTGAGGCATTTGTCGATAACGGCGGAGCTTTATTCGTCTTGGGTTATGAAAATTTATGGCCTGAAGATGTCGACCAAAACCTGAAAAATACATTCCTCTCTCTGCTCTCTGTCAACTTAGAAGACGATGTATTTGAGGTCAGCGCGCAAGAAATCGAGGAAACAGACCATCGAATTGCGGGCCAGGTTAATTGGGAAAAACTTCCCGACTCAAAATATCTATCGTTCAGTGCCCTTGAGGGATCGGAAATAATAGCGCAGACCCAAGATGGTGGAATCGCTTTTGCCGGAAAACACGGCGATGGTTATGTGTGTTTTGTCCCGGTGGCAGGTCAAATGACGGGGGATTCACACCTTTTTCGTTGGGTTTTGCGTGAGGGGCTGCTCCCGGCTTCTGTTCTCTGGGGGGCCAGAGATAAACTTCGCGGCGATGTACTGCCGGCCCGTACGCTCTGGCTCGTCGCTTTGAGCCTTATGGTATGCGTGGTGGGGATCACCAATGCGATGCTGATGAGTGTAACGGAGCGGTTCAGAGAGATTGGAACGATGAAATGCCTGGGCGCTTTGGATAAGTTTGTTATAAGACTATTCCTCATCGAGTCGTCATTCCAGGGGGCCGCCGGCGCTTTAGCCGGAGTACTCGTCGGTTTCCTGCTCTCCTTCATAAGAATTCTCTTTTCTTTTCGAGCCCAGGATGTTGTAACCGGAGATATGCATTGGCTGGCCCTGGAGTTCTTTCCCGGCGTTGATCTGCTCATCTGGGCGTTGGTATCTCTTATCGTCGGTATAATTATTAGTGTGATCGCCGCTATTTATCCCGCTTATACGGCGGCCAGAATGGAACCGGTGGAAGCTATGAGGGTGGAAGCCTGATGGTATATATCATTTGAAAGCGGTCTGTCTAATCTATGAATTTATAATAAAGGAGGCTGAAATTGGCTGAAGATACGAAAAAAACAGAACAGCATACTCAAACCGTTGTTCGAACGAGAGACGTAACAAAAATATATACAATGGGAAAGGTTAAAGTGCCCGCCCTCAAAGGTATTACCCTCCAGATATATGCCGGGGAATATATCAGTATAATGGGGCCGAGCGGCAGCGGTAAATCGACCCTTTTTAATATGGTCGGTGGATTGGATAAACCGACGGAAGGCAGTGTGTATATTGATGAGGTCGATGTGGCCCAGCTTGATGCCTATGAACTGGCCTGGCTGCGGTGCAGAAAAATCGGATATATCTTCCAAACATTTAACCTTATCGGTGTCATGTCGGCCCTGGAAAATGTGACCTTGCCGATGACCTTTGCCGGGATGACCACGGATGAATCCCGGGATAAGGGGATGTTTCTTTTGGAAAAAGTGGGTTTGGCCGACAGACACAGCCATAAACCCTTTGAACTCTCCGGCGGACAGCAGCAGCGCGTCGCGATCGCACGTGCCATGGCAAACTCCCCGAGCATCATCCTTGCAGATGAACCGACCGGCAACCTGGACCTCGCTACGGGTAAAGAAATTATCGCCTTGCTCGGTGCCATGAATCAGGATGAAGGTGTCACTATTATTACCGCGACCCATGACATAAAAATGCTCAGCGCCTCAAATCGTATCGTTTGGATCAGGGATGGGAGCCTTGATAAAATCGAGCGAAGAGAAGATATCGACATTGAAGTGGGTAGTGTCGGTGGTGATTCCGAGGGCGGTGTGGAAGCGACCCTGCGTGGAGATCAGGAAGGAGTACCTGGGACGGCCGCCTCGACACCGGCTGAGGAAGAGAATAATTAATTTGTCGTTAAGAGATTGAGAGATGGGAAATCAAAGGTTGCGTCATGTTACTTTAGGTGTAAGCGGCTCTGTTGCCGCATATAAAGCGTGTGAACTTTTGCGCAGCCTCAAAAAGAAAAGTTGTGACGTTAAAGTTGTCATGACCACTTCAGCTCAAAAACTCATAGGACCGCCAACTTTCCGGGCGCTTTCCGGCAATCCCGTTTACACCTCCATGTGGCCTTCTCATCAACCCGCTGATCTGACACATATTAATCTCGCAGAGTGGAGTGATGCTTTGGTTGTCGTTCCTGCGACCGCCAATATCATCGCTAAATTCGCCGGCGGTTTAGCGGATGATCTGCTCAGTACCCTCTGGACGGCTTATGACGGCAAAAAATTAATAGCACCGGCCATGAACGATAACATGTGGGCCAACCCTGCGGTGCAGCGCAATGTGGAATACCTCAAAAGTCTCCCCAAAGTCAATTTTACGGGCCCCGTCGCCGGTCGATTGGCAAGCGGTAAAGTCGGCGAGTCCGGACGCCTGGCGCCGGTCGATGATATTGTTAAAGATATACTGCAAATGTTCCCTTGAAACTTGTCTGAATGACTGTATAATAGGTCGCTTAATAAGCGTACATCGACAGAAAATTGTGGATATCATAAATACTTTCTGTCCCCTAATCTTTTCCCTTAATCTTTTGCCCTAATCTTGATCGATTTTTTTTTGTCGATGTTGAGTAACACCGACATTCCTGTCTGTGGCGCCTCGGAGACGAACTGTGCGTAAGTCCTCAGCAAAACTCGTTTATAAAAAAGTGTGCTTTGAAATTGTGGTATTCAGTATTCGGTGACTCGTCCTGATATTATGCTTAATTCCAAACACTTAATTCGTAAGTCCTCAGTGAAGCCCGTTGATTTGGGGTTCCTACCGCCGGGCTTGTCCCGGTGGAGGAGTATTTATGCACTACAATAACTTTGACAACCCCCG